>CAZCER010000665.1:0-3045 GCA_964497385.1 uncultured Armatimonadia bacterium
TGGAAGTTGCGGCCGTCGCCGCCCTCGTTTCCGAGCGACCAGATGATGATCGAGGGGTGGTTCTTGTCGCGTTCGACCATGCGGACCATGCGGTCCATGTGGGCAAGGAGCCACTCTGGCCGATCTCCGAGCGTCCTCGGGGGCTCGTAGCCCATGCCGTGGGACTCGATGTTCGGCTCATCGATGACATACAGGCCGTAGAGATCGCAAAGGTCGAGGAAGCGTTCGTCGTTCGGGTAGTGGCTCGTGCGGACGGTGTTGATGTTCGCGCGCTTCATCATCTCAACGTCGCGCACCAGGCAGTCGTAGGGGACGGCGCGCCCACGGGTCTCGTGATGGTCGTGCCGGTTGACGCCCTTGATGAGGATGGGCTGGCCGTTCACGAGCAACCGCCCGCCCTCGATGCGCACATCGCGGAAGCCCACACGGCAGCTCACGACCTCGGTCGTCACCCCTTCCGCGTCCTGCAGTTCGACCGCCACCGTGTACAGGTTCGGCGTCTCCGCGGTCCACTTCCGCGGGTTAGGCACGAGGGCGCGCGCGCGGACCTCCGCCTCCTCCCCCGCGCCGACCGCGGGGACGCTGGCCTCCGCCACGATGCCCTCGGCGACCTGTGCGCCGGAGCCGTCTCGGAGATGGATGAGGAGCGTGCGCGGCTCGGAGGGGCAGTCGCCGTAGTTGCGAACTCGGGCGGTGAGGCGAAGCGTCGCGTCCCGGAAGGCGCGGTCGAGGTCCGTGCGCACCTCGAAGTCGCGGACGTGGACCACGGGCGCGGAGTAGACGTGCACATCGCGGAAGACGCCCGCCAGGCGCCAGTAGTCCTGGCACTCGAGGTACGTGCCGTCGGACCAGCAGTAGACCTCGGCGGCGAGGAGGTTCTCGCCCGGGCGCACATAGTCCGTCACATCGAACTCGGCGGGGGTCATCGACTCCTGGCTGTAGCCTACTTTGTTGCCGTTCACCCAGAGGTAGAAGGCGCTTTGGACGCCCTCAAAGCGGAGGAAGACGCGCCGTTCGGCCCACTGGGCCGGGATGTCGAAACGGGTGCGGTACGAGCCGACCGGATTGTCGTCATGCGGGACCCGGGGCGGGTCGGGCTCAAACGGGTAGACCGTGTTGACGTAGATCGGTCGGCCGTAGCCCTCGAGCTGCCAGTTCGAAGGCACAGGGATCTCATCCCAGTCCGAGTCGTCGAAGTCCACGGCGTGGAACGCGGCGGGCCTTGCGTCCGGGTTCGGCGACCAGCGGAACCTCCAGCGCCCACTCAGGAGGCGGGTGAAGGGCGACGCGGCGCGGTCGCAGGCAAGCGCCGATTCGAGCGTGTCGTACGGCATCAGGGTGCAGTGAGGGGGCTCCTTGTTGATCCCCACGATCTCGGGGTTCTCCCAGTCAGGCGCCTCTGCCGGCATCGACTACCTCCATAGGTTCACCATGCTCTCGAGTGCGGAGACCGCCTGATCGCGGGAGCCCGGTGTCGAGATGAGGACCAGATGCAGCGCCTCGGCCTGGCCGAAGGCCAAGGGAAGGCCATTGCGGCCAGCCTCCGCGCGACGCCGCTCGAACGGCGCCCAATGGCCGTCGATGATAGCACCCAGTTCGATGTCGAGGGGGCCGCGGCCCGCGAAAACGTGGAGAATCGCCTCGCCCTCCGAGATCGGCGTCACCAACGCGGCGGTCGCGCTCGCGAGCGGATCGCCTGTGAGGGAGAACGCCATCACGTCCGCTTCGCCCGAGATGAGCGCCTGTCCATTGGAGTCCCGGACGCTCCCCGGTGCGTGAACCGCGATGACCTCGCCCTCGGCGTCGACGGCGACCAGGCCGCATCCAAGCGGGCCAAGATCCATCTCGTAGTCGGGCGAGGCCACGGCCAGTGGTTCGCCCGAGTCCGCCATGCTCGCGAACACGTCCACCCGGCCGCCGCCTCGGAGAGGGGCGCGATGCACGACGCCTGGAGGGGCGGCGGGGGTGGGCGCTTCGACGCCGGCGGTCGCGAGGAACTCGGAGTAGGTGGAGACGAGGCGCTCCGGAGCGCTGAGTTCGAGAGGGTGGGGGACGAAGTAGGCGAGTCCCTCGCCGATCCGTGAGACGACCGCTTCGAGGTCATCCGGGGCGGGAGCGGCCTGGTTGGGAGGCAGGTGCGCGACGCCTGGCAGGCCAAGGGCGGTGAGCCGGTCGCCGCGGGTCGGGTGACGCGACTCGTCGAAGGCTGCATCGCCTGAGAGATAGAGCGAGCCGCCGTCCTGGACGAAGGCGAGCACGCGCGCGAAGGCGTCGTCGGAAGGGCAATACGGCACGGGCCAAAGGATCGCTTCGGCGGACGGGGGCAGCCTGTGAAGATCGGCCTCGCCTAAGACCCCGAATGGGACGCCGCAGTGGTAGAGGGCTTGGAAGCACCGCCGTACGCCTTCGTCCACGGCGTCGAACGCGGCCCCGAAGCGGTGCGAGTCGGGCATGAGGACGTACACGCGCGGCTCCTCATAGACAGGCTCCAGGCCGCGGAACAGGAGTGACTGCGCCCGGTAAGCGAGGAGGACGTCCTTGCTGACGTCGTCCTGCAGATAGCGAATGCCCCAGGGGAAGACCGAGCCCTCGAAGTCCTTCCAGCTCCAGTTCGCGAGGAAGGACCCTCCGAGCCCGAGCATGTGGTGCCCGTACCAGAGGAACCGACGAATGGACTCCGCGTCGCGCGTTCCGTCGCCGCCGTTGTTCCGCTGCTGATGGGCCTCCTGGGCGCCGAACTCGCCGACGGTGAAGGGCTTTCCTTCCCAGCGACGGTCGAGGAACTTCACTCGGCTTGGGAACTCCCCCGGCGGTCCGTAGAAGTGGAAGCACGTGAAGTCGAGGTTCTCCGAGCCGCGCTGCATGTCGGCGTTCCGGTTCCAGGGGAGATGCCCCACGGTGTGGAGCGAGTCCGCGTCCCCGGCGACGATGCCCTCGGCGTTCCGGCCCGTCCACTCGTTGTAGACGGCCATCTTGAAGCGCCAGTAGTCGCGCGAGCGGAGGTCCGCCCAGTCTCCGGAGCCATCGGCCGGCGGGATCCGGCCC
>CAZCER010000666.1:0-3038 GCA_964497385.1 uncultured Armatimonadia bacterium
GGATCGCCGCCGGCCGCCCCGACCTCGCCCAACGAGCCCAAGCCTCGGCCGAGGCCGAGCGTCTGGAACTCCGCGGCCGCTACGAAGAGGCCGCCATGAGTTGGGAGCGCGCCCGCAACGAGGACCGCGCCCGCGCCGCGTACGTCGTTCACGCCGAGGAGTGCGAACTCGCCGAGGACTGGACCGAAGCCGCCAACGCCTGGCGCCGAGCCGGCGAGACCGAACGCGCCGAACGCGCCCGAGCGGTGGTCGAGGCGCAACGCCACGAGGAGGCCGACCGCTGGACGCAGGCCGCCGAGGCCTGGACCCGGGCCGAACGAACGGACGACGCCGCCCGCGCCAGCGCGCACGCCCTCGCCATCGACCTCATGCGCGCCGAGCGCTGGGTGGAGGCCGCCGAAGCCTGGGAGGCCGCCCACGTCCCCGCGGAAGCCGAGCGGGCCGGCGTGCTCGCCCACGCAGCCGAGTATGAGAAGCAGGAGCGGTGGCTGGAGGCCGCGGAGACATGGGAACGCGGCGGCAAGGAAGCCCACGCCGCCCGCGCCCGAGCGGTGCACGCCGCCCTCGAACTCGTCGCCGAAGGCCGCTGGGTCGAGGCCGCCGACGCCTGGCTCAGGTCCGGAATGGTCGAGAAGGCCAAAGGCGCCTACTCCGAGCATGCGCAGAGCTGCGAGGCCGCCGGACGGTGGCTCGAGGCCGGCGAGGCCTGGGAGCACGCCGCCCGAGGCGACCGCGCGCACGAAGCCTTCGCGAAGCACGCCGAACTCTGCGAGGTTCAACTCGATTGGTTGGGCGCCGGCGCCGCCTGGGAACGAGCCGGCGACGGCGCCAAAGCGCAGGCGGCCTATCGCACTCTTGCGGAGACCCTCGAGAAAGCGAAAGACTGGGGCGCGGCCGCCGTCGCCTGGGAGAAGGCCGGCGACCAGTCGCGCGCCCAGTGGGCCTACGGAGAGTACGCCGAGGCAAGCGAGCGCGTCGAGCGCTGGCGTGAGGCCGCGGACGCGTGGGCCGGCGCCGGGGACTCCTACCGCAGCACACGCGCGCTTTCCCGCCACGCCGAGGTGTGCGAGCGCACCAACCGCAACGGCGAAGCCGCCGAAGTCTACGAGAAGCTAGAGAGTTGGCAGCGGGCCGCGGAGTGCTGGGAGCGGGCGCAGCAGTACGGCCGCGCCGCGACCGCGTGGGAGATGGCCGGCAAGCGCGGCAAGGCCATGCTCGCCCGCAAACGCTCGGGCAAGGGTCAGAAGGGCCTCGCCGAGCAGCTTCGGCGCAAATCGCATCCGCCGGGCTCCGGCTCGGTCTAGGGGGCTCCCACCGTTTCGCGCTGGCGATCCGTCGCCTGTTTCAGGGCATTCCCCAGCGTCTCCCCGGAGCCGGCGTCCGTGTGCTCCGACTGAGCCGCTCCTTCGCTCGCCCGACGCAAGCATGCGACAAGTTCGTCCGGTGTATAGGGCTTCTGTAAGAACTGCGCGCTCGCCCGTTGGCAGATTCCCGCCAGACTGCGCTCGCAGCAGTACGCGCTCGACAGCACGATCGGGACGGACGGCATCTCGGCGCGCAGTTCCGTGACCGCGTCGAGCGCGTTCTGCCCCGGCGCGTTCAGGTCCAGAACCACCCCGACGATCTCCTCCCGCCTTGAGCGCGCGGCCCGAACCGCCTCGCGACCTCCGTCCACCGCGACGGCCTGATAGCCCCGAGCCTGAAGCGTCTCGCACGTCACCTGGCGCACGAGGCTGTCATCGTCGGCCACGAGCACGAGCCCCGCACGCGCGCCGGAGACGGCGTCGTCAGCCGGAGGCGCCGGTAGAGCGTGGGCGCGCGGCGCGGGAGCGGAGCCCGCGGGGAACAGCACGCGGATCGTCGTCCCCACCCCGACCTCGCTGTTCACGAAGACCGTTCCACCGTGCGACCGCACAATCCCGAGCACCGTCGCCATGCCGAGGCCCCGACCCTCGGACTTCGTGCTGTAGAACGGGTCGAAGATGCGCTGGAGGTGCTCCGGACCGATCCCGCACCCCGTGTCCTCGACCTCCAGGTAGACGTAGGCGCCCGTCGCAAGACCATCGTCCACATAGCTGCTGCGAAGATAGTCCCGGGTGGCCTCCACTACGCCAGTTCGGAGCGTGATCACGCCCGACTCGCCCTGCATCGCGTCCGACGCGTTGGTCACCAGGTTCACGGCGATCTGACGCAGTTGGGTCGGGTCGCCGGCCACGGCCGGAAGCTCCGCCGCCAGGCATTGGCGAATCTCCACCGACCGGCTCACCGACGGCCCCACGAGGTCCACCATCTCGCTCACAAGCTGCGACAGGTGGATCGCCTCGTTCGCCGCGCTCCGACGTCCGGAATAGACGAGAATGCGCTCAGCGAGTTCGCCGGCGCGTCGCGCCGCGCGCCGGATCCGCTGAACCCCGCTGTAGGCCCGGGTCCCGGGATCCAAGTCCGCGAGCACCGACGACGCGCTCGCAAGCACCCCCGCGAGGAGGTTGTTGAAGTCATGCGCGACGCCGGCCGCAAGCAGGGCCAGGCTCTCTAGCTTCTGAGCCTGCCGCACCCGCGCCTCGAGGCGCTTCGCACTGGTGACGTCCCGGAAGATCGCGGTGCAACCGATCACGCCGCCGTCGGAGTCCCTTGTCGGAGTCACCGTCAGATGCAGCACCTTGCGGACGCCGTCTCGCGCGTCGATCTCAAGCTGGTACGATCCCGCCTCCCCCGCGCGGCGTCGCTCCGTCTGGGCGCGCACCTTCGCGTGCGAGTCCTCCGAGATGTAGGTCAGGAGATCAGCTCCGGCGAGTTCCCCCGGCCCGACCCCGAAGATCGCCTCGGCAGCCGGATTGGCCATCACGAACCGCTCGTCCAGATCCGTCATCGTCACGCCTTCGCCGGACCCCTCGAAGAGAACCCGGTACCGTTCCTCGCTCTCCGAGAGCGCCCGCTCCGCACGGTGCATGCTGTCGATGACGACCGCGATCGCCGTCGCGCAGACCGTTGCGGCCCCGGTGTAGGCGTGCGTCAGAACGAGCACCGCCGCCGTCGGC
>CAZCER010000667.1:0-3033 GCA_964497385.1 uncultured Armatimonadia bacterium
ACGGGGTGCTTCCGCTTGCGTCGTCGGCCGCGCGGCCGGCCCGCTCCGCCGCCGCCGGGTAGCTCTCGTCCCGACCTACTCGATCGCGTAGAGACACCTGCCCGAGCACGCGTAGAGGCGGCCGGAGCCCGTCATGGCGAGGTCCGTGGCGGTTCGTTCGGGTGAGGAGAACCCGACGGAGTCCTCTTCCACATCGGGGAATGGAACCACCCACTTCAGCCTCCCGCGCGCGTTGGCCGCGAAGACCTGATGCGAGAGCCTGACGTAGAGCGACCCCGACGGGTCGACGACGAGCGCGCCGGCGCCGATGCCGCTCGTCGTGAACGGCCGCTCCCACGCGATCCGCCCCTTGCGATCGAGCGCATAGACGTGGTCATTGACAGCCGCATGCGTCTTCCCGTCCGGGCCGAGCGCCATGCCGCCCTCGAACGGGTGGGGGGCCGTGAATCTCCAGAGTTCCCCGCCGTCTTTGCCGAAGGCGGCCACGGAGCGGCCGAACGAGACCCGCAGTACGCCGTCCGAACCGACGGCCAGCGCCTCAGCGGCGCCTTCGAGTTCCGTCTTGAAGCGCTCGGCGCCGTCCTTCGAGGACGCGCGCAGGACCGAGGTCCGCGGGCCGCCTGAGGCCGCATCGCCGGCGGATTGGTCTGCGTAGATGGTCCCGTCGGGCGCCATCGCCGCTCGCGCGCCGGATGCCGCCGCGCCGTCCGGCGGAGGCGCGTCGTCCGCCGGCGCGGGAGCGGCCGGCGAGCCATCGACGTACGCCGTCCCCTCGGGGCTCAGAAGCAGGTCACATCCCGTCACTGAAGGAGCCGCCTCGATGGCGCCGCACGGGTGCATTCGAAGAAGCCTACCTCCGACAAGGACGACCGGCCGATCATCCGCGTCCAGCGCGAGCCGTCGCTCGCCGCGCCTCCAGTCCACTTGCCCGAACGGGAGGCGCCAGCGAAGCGCGCCATCGGGCCCCACGGCCCATAGGCCCCCTTGCTCGCCATCGGAGACGACATACGCGGTCCCGTCGGCGGCCACCACCGGCCCCCCGACGATCGCCGGGCCGCTGTAGGCGTCCGCGCCCTCCTCGGACGGGAGTTCCCACGACCAGACGATCCGCGGCTCCTCCGGCCCGGCAGCCGGCGCCAGGGCGGTCCGCCCCGCGTCGCGACCGGCCTGCGGCCAGGCTCGCCGACCCTCGGCGCCGCCTGCCGCCCCATGGCGGCAGGAGACCGCCGCGAGCAGCAACACAGCGAACGCGCACCCGAGAACGACGGTGGATCTGGCGCACGCCATCAGCCCTCACACCCTCCTGGCCCGGACCCGACCGCGCCCGGCAGCCTCGGAACGCTACGCCCCCAGACGAGGAATCCCTCCGTACTCAAGGGAACAAGCTTGCCTGCGGGTGCATCGTAGATTCAGGCTTTGGACGACGGCCGACCGGAGCGTGTTCCAGCCTGTCCAGCGGGGAATGGGTCGGGAAGGCGCGCTCCACACGACGAATCGAGGGGGAACTCCCGTGGGATGCAGACGCGCGCGCTCCCTGTGCGGGCGGATGGCTCTTGTGCTGGTGACTTCTCTGTCGCTCCCCGTGGGCGCCAACGGCATGTTCGTGACGCCGACTCAGGCGACCGCGGACGCCGGGCGACCATCGGCCGCGGCGCAGAAAGCCGTGCTCATCCAGGACGGCGACGAGGAGATCCTGCTCCTCCGCACCACGTACGCCGGCCCGGCCTCAGCGTTTGCCTGGGTCGTACCCGTGCCGTCCGTTCCGACCGAGGTCTTCGAGGCGGAGCCGGCCCTGCTCCACGAGGCGTTCACGGCGACGAACCCGCGCGTCGTGAGCAGAGTCGAACTCGATGCGAAGGCGCTACTCGCTCAAGCCAGGGACGGCATGGTCGCGGGGGAGGCGGCGGCCGAAGACGGCGCCGGACCGGCGATGCCGCCTCCGACGGCCCAGGTCACAGTGCACCAGCGGCTCGAGGTCGGTGACTACGACGCCACCGTGCTCAGCGCCGAAGGCTCCGACGCGCTCGTTAAGTGGCTCGAGGACAACGGGTACGAGACGCCTGACAATGCGGCGGAGGCCGTGGATCCCTACGTCGAGCAGGGCTTCTCCTTTGTCGCCGTCCGCTTCCTCCAGGAGGTTGCCGAAGCGCGCCCGACCGTGACCGACGTCGCCCCTCTTGGCATCCGGTTCCCTACCGAGAGACTGTACTTCCCGCTTCGCATCTCCCGGGCGAGCGCCCCGGCCCTCACCTCCGTCCTGCTCTGCATCTTCGCGGACGATCCCGTTGAGTGCGACTCTCTCCCTTGTGTGTGGCTGCCGGAGAGGGAGCAGGGCTTGGGGCGCGGCGAGACCTACGGCGCCCTCCGGCGCAAGCTAACCCGCCCCGCCTCGGGCGCGGCGCTCCTCTGCGAGTACTCGGCCGACGGAGCGCTTGCCTGGAGCGACTTGTCGCCCCGGGCGGAGGACTGGGCCGACCCGGACGTCGACACCGGCCTGCCCGACCGTGTGTGCACCCGATACTACGGCCTCATCGCCGTCGAGGAGATGGAGGACCTGTGGTTCTCGCCCGCCCCCGGCAGGCCGCGCGACTACCGCGTGCTGCTCAAGCGCGTGGGCAAGGTGTCGGGGTCCGCGTGGGCGTCATGGAGGGACTGGCAGAACAACCGCTTCCAGTGGGCCAAGGCACGTGAAAGCGCGGGCGGAGGCGCGGCCTCAGCGGCCGTGCTCCCTCCGGCGGTTGCGGTTGCGGCCTCGTCCGCGGTCGATCCGGCGTCGGAAGAGGCGTCGACCGCCCCGCCGAGGTGGCCGCTCTTGGCGGCGGTCTGCGCGGTTCCGCTGCTCGGCGCGGGAGCGGTTCTTCTCCTGGTGCGCCGCCGGAGGGCCGCCGCCGGGGCGTCCCTGATGCTGTGCCTCTTCGCGGTTGCGTCCGCCGCGCTTGTCAGGCCTTCGCTCGCGGGGATGGGCGGCGATGAGGGGACGCGGCAGTTGGAGTCGGAACTCACGGCTCTCGACGAGGCTCTCCAGGCCTTCGT
>CAZCER010000668.1:0-3033 GCA_964497385.1 uncultured Armatimonadia bacterium
ACGACGTACATGCCCTCAGCCGGCTGGGTGATCGCCTTGGGAGCCAGTTCCTCGGTCACGCGGATCGGCGGGCCGGCCTGCGCGACAACCCCCTCCAGAGGCAGGTCCAGCGCCTTCACCGGAGCCCAGCCGCTCGCATCGAAGCCCGGCGCGTCCCACCCGGGCGTCTCGAGGCGCGCGTCGTAGGTCTCTCCGTGGTAGAGGCTGTCCTCGAGGACCGGCGAGGCGTGCGTCGTCCACTCCCCGTCGGTCACGACAGCCTCGGAGCGGCCGTTCGCGTAGCGAATCTCCAGGCGCATCAGGAACCGCGCCGGCCCGTCGCGCCAAGGACCCGCCATCCCCGCGCCCCACCATCCGTTCGCGAGCGTCGCGCCCACCGCGTTCGCGCCGGCTCGGAGCAGGTCGGTCACGTCGTACGCCTGGTACTGAACGCGCTTCGGGTAGTAGGTCCAGCCCGGCGTGAGCGTTTGATCGCCGACCTTGCGGCCGTTCAGGTTCAGTTCGTACAGCCCGAGGCCCGTGGCGTACGCCGTCGCCGACGCGACCTCGCCGCGTACGCGGAAGTCACGACGCAAGCGCACAGACGCTGCCGCGGGCGCCGCGCCCACCGCGCCCCACGGCCGATCGCCGAAGCTCGCGACCACCTTCGCCGAGGGCCACGCGGCGTCGGCGAAATCGGCGGCGGTCCAGCCCTCGGCCGCCTCCGCGCTCGCGCGCCAGGTCTCGTCCGTCACAAACCGAGCGGAGGAGCCGTCCGCGAGTTCCACATCGAGCGCCGCGATGGCGCCGCAGGCCCCGCCGTCGTTCCGCGCCTCGATCGCCACCACGTTCAGGCCCGGTCTGAGGGAGTCGGCGACGTCGTAGGCGTCGACGCTCTTCCAGTCGCCGTCCTCGCCCAGACGCGAACCGTTGAGATAGACGACCTGGTGGTTGTCCACGGCGACGCGCAGCGAGGCCGCCAAGACCCGGGCGCTCTCCGGGAGAAGAAGCGTGCCACGCAGGTGGACGATCGCGTCGTCGCCGTTGACCTCCGGATGCCAAACCCACGCGGCGCCGGCAAGCGAGGGAGGGTCGGCGGCGGGTGCGGCGATCCAGCGCGCTCCCCAGTCCTCCTCATCCAGCGGACCGGTCTCCCAGTAGGCCGGCGCCGAGAAGGCCGACGCCACCCCTTCCGCGTCCCAGGTTCGGACCTTCCAGTAGTAGCGACTGCACGACGCAAGGGGCCGCCCGCCGTAGGGAAGGAGAACGGACTGCGATGAGTCCACGCGACCGCTGTCCCACACGTCGCCCCTGTCGCGAGCCAGATCGCGGAGGCTCTTCGCCACCAGGATCTGGTAGGCGGTCTGGACGGCCCCGCGGCGCGCGTCGGAAAGCGCCCAGGAAAGGCGTGGCGCGGGCGCTTCGACGCCGATTGGGTTCGTTTCGTATTCGCAGCGCAGACGAGTCGGAGGCCCCGGCGGATCGGCGAGGGCCGAGAGCGCCGACGTCAGGGCAACGGCGACGACAAGGACGGGATAGGGCAGGCGCATGGGTGCGTTCCTCCGCATTCAGACGACGGATCGCCGAGAAACAGCGCGGCGCCGCAGGGGCGCCGCGCTTCGTCGGCTTGCTGAATGGGCTCTGTTACGCCTGGCGCGGCGGCAGACCTTCCACCGCTTCGCGGACCGCCTCGGCGGAGGTCCGCAAGGCCGCGAGTTCCTCGTCGGTCAGAGGGAGTTCGATGATCCGCTCGACGCCCTGCGCCCCGAGCATCGCCGGAACGCCGAGATACTGGTCCGCGATCCCGTACTGGCCCGAGAGACGCGCCGACACGGGAAGGAGGCGCCTCTCGTTGCGCACGATCGAGCGCACCATCTCGACAATGGCGGCCGAAGGCGCCGCATACGCGGAGATGGTCTTCATCAGGTTGACGATCTCGGCTCCGCCGTTGCGGGTGCGCTCGGCCAGACGATGGATGGTCTCGGCGTCGAGAAGCTCCGTGATCGGCACGCCGCTCACCGTGGAGAAGCGCGGGAGAGGGACCATCGTGTCTCCATGCCCGCCGAGCACCATCGCGTGCACGCAGTCGGGCGCGACGCCGAGTTCGAGCGCGATAAAGGCCCGGAAACGCGTGGAGTCGAGCACTCCCGCCATCCCCACGATGCGCCGGGAGTCGCCTCCGAGGAGCCGGTAGGCGTGCTCGCACATGACGTCGAGAGGGTTGGTGACCATCAGGACGATCGCGTTCGGCGAGCGCTCCCTGGCGGCCGTCACGGCCTCGCCGACGATCTCGGCGTTCGTGCGAAGGAGATCGTCCCGCGACATCCCGGGCTTGCGGGGGACGCCGGCGGTCATGACGATCAGGTCCGAGCCGGCCGTGTCGTCGAAGGTGTTGGTGCCCGTAACGCCTCGGGCGTGCCCGGTGAGGGCGCCGGCCTGGAGGGTGTCGAGAGCCTTGCCCTGGGGGAGCCCCTCGACGATGTCGATGAGGACGACGTCCGCGAGGTCCTCCTCGACGATGCGCAACGTCGTCATCGCGCCCACGTGTCCCGCGCCTATGATGGTGACCTTCATCGGGACCGTGGCCTTTCCGCGCATAAGTGAGCGTCTATCATGTCGCCTTCCTATCCCATGGCGTTGATGATGGCGTCGGCCATCTCGCTTGTGCCCACCGCCGTCGGATCGTCGCGGTGCGGCTTCATATCGTAGGTCACGGAGCGCCCTTCGGCGATGACCTTCGCGACCGCGCGCTCCACGCGGTCCGCGGCCTCGGTCTCGCCGAGGTGACGGAGCATCAGGACTCCTGACAAGATCAAGGCCGTCGGGTTCACGCGGTTCTGACCCTTGTACTTCGGGGCCGAGCCGTGCGTGGCCTCGAAGACGGCGTACTCGTCGCCGATGTTGCCGCCCGGCGCCACGCCCAACCCGCCCACGAGCCCGGCGCACAAGTCGGAGAGGATGTCGCCGAACAGGTTCGGGAGCACCAACACGTCGTACAACTCGGGTTTCTGCACGAGCTGCATGCACATGTTGTCGACGATTCGGTCCTCGAAC
>CAZCER010000669.1:0-3029 GCA_964497385.1 uncultured Armatimonadia bacterium
CTACGACGGCCTCGGCGCCCTGCCCCCCCCCGCGGCCGTTCCGCTCGGCGATCTTGCGCGCCACGTAGCGCCGCCGGTCAACCGCCGCGTCGTCGGCACGCGACTCTCCACGCCCGACGAAGACCTGGCGCACGCGGGGCTCGCTGAGCCTCGCGGTTCGGCCGATGTCGGCGTTGTCCGTGGGAACATCCCGCCACCCGAGCGGGGTGAGTCCCGCTTCTCGGATCGCCGCGTCCGTCATGCCGACGCAACGGTCGGCCTCGACGGCGTCCCGCGGCAGGAACACCATGCCCACGGCGTAGGCGCCGGGCTCCGGCAGAGCGATCCCGCATTCCTCGCAGACCTCGGCAAGGAACCCGTGGGGGACCTGCAGCATCATCCCCGCGCCGTCCCCGGTCGCCTCGTCGGCTCCGCTCGCCCCTCGGTGCTCGAGGTTCCGCATGATCTCGATTCCTCGAGCGACAAGGTCGTGCGACCGACGCGCCTTCAGGTGGGCGATGAATCCGGCCCCGCACGCGTCGTGCTCGAACCGCGGATCGTAGAGCCCTCTCGCTTGGGGCCGTGCGGATTGGTTCATGGCGATCCCTCACTCTATGCCGGCAAGATATTGCCGCAACAACGTCTCGAGGTGCGATCCGCCCGACTCCGGAGCCTGGGTGAGCGACAAGTCGGACGAGGGGTGCGCACGCTATCGCGACTTCGTGCATCACGGGCCGTTTTTGGCCTAACCATGCGCTCTGGGGCGCTCCGATGACGAGCGCCCGGACACGACGTTCGCGAGGTCCGCACGACTCTCCCGGGGCCGGGGGCCTGCCGCGAATTGCCTGTCCATCTCCCACTATGCCACCGCGTTCGGACCGGGTCAACCCGGAAACGAATGCCGGAACAGAGGGAGCGTCGCGTAGCCGGCGAAACCGCCTCCGTCGGTCCCGCAACCGAGTGGGCGCCCAGGGGTGTCGTTGGTTCAGCCGCGCCCGCGCCTGGAGAGGAGGAGCGACATGGGTGCAATCCGCGTTGGATGCTCGGGCTTCTCCTATGAGGACTGGGTGGGTCCCTTCTATCCCGAGGGCACGCCGGCCTCGGCGTACCTGACGGAGTACGCGAAGCGTTTCGACACCGTGGAGATCAACACAACCTACTATCGGATCCCGGAACCGAAACTCGCGGAAGGCTGGGTGCGGCGCACCCCCGAGGGCTTTCTCTTCAGTGTGAAGGCGAATCGCCTGATGACCCACGACCTCGGCTATCCCGACTGCCTCGCGCCCACCGCGCAGTATCTGGAAGCGATTAGGCCGATCGCGGAAGCCGGACGCCTCGGGTGCGTTCTGCTGCAGTTCCCGAACGGTTTCCGGCCTACGGTGGAGGCCCGCGATCAGCTTGCGGCGCTGATCGACGCCCTTCGGCCGCATCCCGTCGTCGCCGAGTTTCGCCGCGTCGAGTGGCTGCGGGAGTCGGTCCCCAGGTGGCTTGCGAAGCGCGGAGCGGGCTACTGCTGCGTGGACGAGCCCGATCTGCCCGGCCTCATGCCTCGACAGACGGTCGCGACGGGCGGAATCGCCTACATCCGGTTCCATGGGCGCAACCGACAGAAGTGGTACAACCACAACGAGGCGTGGGAGCGCTACGACTACCTCTACTCCGAGGAGGAGTTGCGCGAGTGGGTCGAGCCTGTGCGGGAGATGGCGGCCGCGGCGGGCCGCGCCTTCGTGTACATGAACAACCACCGCATGGGCCAGGCGCCGCAGAACGCCGAGACGTTTCGCGATCTGCTCGATGGGTGAGGACGGCGCGCGCTTGACAGGAATGTATCGCGCTTGCTAGTCTGCGATCCGGGAGGCCTGAGCGCTATGCCCTCGAACCGTGCCCTCGTGCGGACCTCCGTCGCGGTCCTGCTCGCCGCGGCCGTCGTCGCCATCGCGGAACCGGTGCGCGTCCGGGTCACGGTGGATGGACAGGCGCGCGTGGTGGAGGCCGAGAGCGGCCAGAGCATCGCGGAACTTGTCGCCCGGCGGGGGATCCGCATGGGGCCCGATGACCGCGTCTATCCCCCGTCCTGGCACACGGTGTACGACGGGCTCGAGATGTGTGTCGTGCGCGTTCGCGTCGAAGAGCGCGACGAAGAGCAGCGCACACCGTATCCCATCCTCTTCCGTGACGACGCCACGCTCGCGGCGGGGAAGGTCGTGATCGGCTCCAGCGGCTGGTGCGACGGTCTGGCAAGGCGGAGGATCCGTCTCTACCACCGCAGTGACGGGGTCGTCGAGAGCGTCGTTCTCGAGGAAAGCGTCGAGAGCCAGGCGATGCCGAAGGTCTTTGTGGTGGGAACCGCCGGCCGGCCCGCGCAGCCTCCCGAAGGCTATGGCGTGGAGCGGGTGATGACCGCCACGGCTTACTCCGGCAAGCAGCCTGGCCTGAACAGCTTCACCGCGCTCGGGCTTCCCGCGGAGCGCGGGGTGGTGGCGGTCGACCCGGACGTGGTGCCCTACGGTACGAAGCTCTGGGTGGAGGGATACGGGTTCGCGGTCGCGGGAGACTGCGGCGGAGCGATCAAGGGCGACCGGATCGACGTGTGTTTCGACACTTACGAAGAGGCCCTGGAGTACGGTTGGAAGACGGTGCGGGTGCGGTTCTATTGGTAACGCGCAAGACGCCTTCGGAGCGCGTCCGTGAGGCTCTCGGCCGCGCAGGCCGGGGCCCTCTGGACTGTCTCTCCCAGAACTTCCTGATCGATCCCAACATCCTCCGACTGACGGTCGAGGCCGCCGCGATGGCGCCCGGCCGCCGTGTGCTGGAGGTCGGTCCGGGGCCCGGGGTGCTGACCGCGGAGCTGCTCGGCGCGGGGGCGACCGTCACCGCCGTCGAACTCGATCGCGATCTCTCGGCCTATCTGCGCGAGGAGTTCGCCGACGAGGCCTTCGCACTGATCGAGAACGACGTCCTCGATGTGGACCTCGGCGCCGTGCTGGGCGACGCCGACGACTGGCTCGTCGTGGCGAACCTGCCCTACGCCATCTCCTCACCTTGCCTCC
>CAZCER010000670.1:0-3029 GCA_964497385.1 uncultured Armatimonadia bacterium
TGCTTCATCGCACAGGCAACGTCGTCTCCCTCTCGTGGGAAGCTCCCGCGGATTCATCAGGCGTCGGTTGGGCCCTGAAGCTGGAGAGAGCAACGAAGCCGGAGCGGACGGTCGGCCTGCTCGGGCTGGATCTTGTGGGGTCGGTCCTCACCATCCAGATGGAGGGCAAGGAGCCCACCTACGTGACCACGGAGCGCGAACTGCGCGAGTGGTGGGCTTCGGAGATAGGCAGGTCACGCAGCTACGTAATGGACCGAATCATGGAAGCCTTGGCGAGTTCATCGAGGCAGGTCGTTCGCGCCGACTGAGACGCGCCTCGGGCGCGACGGGGGTGAAGGGGCAACGATGGAGGGCGTCAGCTTAGGTCCGACCATGATCGGCGCGTACGGAGAGTGGGCCGCGTCGCTCGTGGGCGACGGTCCGGGCGAGTTCTCGTTCCGTAACGCTCGCTGGCGCGACCTCGGCAAATGGCGCGCCGCGGCGTCGCAAAGGCTCGCCGAGCGGCTTGCCGAACCTGAGATCGCGGGCGCGCCGGAGGTCATTGTCGTCGGCACGGGGAGCCACGACGGCCTCCGCTTCGAGGAACTCACGTGGCGGCTCCCGTACGGCCCGCCGACCAGGGCCGTGTTCCTGAAGCCGGAGGGCGTGACGGGGAGGCTCCCCGCGATCCTCGCGCTCCATGACCATGGCGGGCAGAAGTGCTTCGGAGTCGAGAAGATCTGCCAGATCGGGCCAACGGTCCATCCCGTGATGGCGGAGCATCGCGCGGACGGCTACGAGGGCGTGCCGTGGGCCAACGAGATCGCGAAGCGCGGATACGCGGTTCTGGTCTCGGACGCCTTCGCGTTCGCGAGCCGGCGCGTGCGGCTGAGCGATGTGCCCGACCGCATGCGACGGGGGCTTGCGGACACGGACCTCGAGAGCCCCGAGGACATCGCGGCCTACAACGAGTGGGCCGCCGAGCACGAGTCGGTGATGGCGAAGTCGCTCCTCTCGGCCGGAACGACGTGGCCCGGGGTGTTCCTCGCCGAGGACCGCGCCGCGCTCTCCGTCTTGTGCGCGCGGGATGACGTGGACCCCGAGCGCGTCGGCTGCGGCGGGCTCTCGGGCGGCGGCCTCCGGACGGTCTTCCTCGGCGGGACGGACCCGCGCATCCGCTGCGCCGTGTGCGTGGGCATGATGACCACCTGGCGCGACTACCTTCTGCACAAGTCATGGACGCACACGTGGATGGTCTACGTGCCGCTTCTGCCAAGGGAACTCGACTACCCGGAGATCCTCGGTCTGCGGGCGCCCTTGCCGACGCTCGTGCAGAGCTGCACCGAGGACCCGCTCTTCACCCTTCCCGAAATGCGCCGCGCGGACGACATGCTCCGCGCGATCTGGGAGAAGGCCGGCAGGCCCGAGCGCTACCGCGGCTCCTTCCACCCGGGCTCCCACAAGTTCGACCTCGCGATGCAGTCCGAGGCCTTCGACTGGTTCGACCGGTGGCTGGGGTAGGGCGCGCGCCGGCGGTCGGGTCGAGGGTTCGCGCGGCGGAGCGGTCGCTACGACACCTCCGCGACGATCTCGTCGGCCCAGGACTCCAGGCGGCCGAGTTCGGCGGCAAGGTCGAGAGAGGTGTAGCGGCGGCGCATCGCGCGGCACCAAACGAGCGCGAGGCGGCCTTCCTCCGGGGTGCGGCCTATCTCCGCGAGGGTCGTCGGCGCGCCGCCGCGCTTGAGGTTCTCGCGCATGGTCTTGGTTGGCGACACCAGACCGCCGACCTCCCTGCGCAGCGCCTCCCACCGTTGGGACGCCTTGTCCACGCGCCGCGCGATGCTCTCCGGGTCAGGGCTCTTCTCGATGAATTCGCCGAGCGCCGGCTCGGCAAGCGAGCCGTACACCTCGCGCACGGCCGACTCCAGGGCGAGCGCGTCGCACGGCGCGTCGGCCGGGCGCATGTCGGAAGGGCCCAGCGCAAGCAGCTTCTCGAACAGCTTCGCCATCATGATGCACGAGACGCCGACCTGGCGGCCGTGGAGGTCGTTCGTCCAGCCGTCGCGGTGACCGATCATGTCCCAGAAGTGGCTGATGAGGTGCTCGGCGCCCGAGGCGGGTTGCGAGGAGCCGGCGGCGGCCATCGAGAGCCCCGAGAGCGTCAGACCGAGACAGAGGGCCTCCAGGCCGATCTCCGCGGCGTCCCGGATCTGCTCCGCGCGGCGGACGACTTCCTCGGTGACGCCCTCGATGATCTGAAGCGGGGCCTCTTCGTAGCGGTCGCCCACCAACTCTCGGGCCAGGATCCAATCGGACTCGGAGGTGGGCTTGGCGAGAAGGTCGGCATAGCCGGAGCCGATCATCTCGCGGGGCGCCCGCGTCATCACGTCGAGGTCGTAGAGGATCGCGACCGGCGGTGACGCGGGGACGGTGCACTTCAGCCCATCGCGGAGCACCGCGCTGATCGAGGAAGGGTAGCCGTTCATCGACGGCGCGGTCGCTACGGCCACATAGGGCATGTGCAGCGTCTCTGCCGCAAGCTTCACCGTGTCGTTGATGGTTCCCGCGCCCACGGCCACCGGGGTGACCGGGGCGACGCGTCGGATCTCCGCGGCCACCTGATCGGCGTACTCGTCTCGCACGCAGTCGGGGTCGAGGATCAGGGTGGTTGTGGGCGCCCCGGCGGCGCTGAGCGTCGCATGGACTTTCTCCCCCGCCGCCTCATAGGTGCGCGCGTCGGCCACCAGCAGCACGCGGCGCCAGAGAGAGGCCCGTTCCATCAAGTCGGGCAGGGCCAGAATGGCGCCCTTCTCGATCTTCACGTAGCGGGTGTTGCTGACGCGTTCCTTCAGCGAGTCGCGCAATCTGGCGCGAAGGCGCTCCACCATGGTTCGCTCTCACCTGCCCTGGCTCGTGATTCCTGACACCCTAGCGATCATGCAACGGGTGGTCCTCGGGGAGGCCGTCATCGGGCCGCGACGGATCGATGCGCTCCGGCGCGGCTTCGACCAGCTCAGGCTCATCCTCCGGCGGAGCGGGGGCTTCATACT
>CAZCER010000671.1:0-3024 GCA_964497385.1 uncultured Armatimonadia bacterium
GAGGAACGCGCCGATAAAGACCCGGAAACGGCCGGCGACCTCAAGCGCGCCGCCGAGCAGGCCGAGGAGAACAATCTCGTCGGCCAGATGCGCGCCGCCGGCGAACACCTGCGCGGCAACGAGCTGAACCAGGCGCGCAACAAGCAGCGCGAGGCGCTGGCCGAGCTGGAGAAGGTGCAGCGCCAGCTGCGCGACAGCCGCGAGGCCCGGCTCGACCGCTCCATTCGGTTCGGCCTCTCGAAGATGATCGGTCGGGCGCGGCACAAGCGGACGCTGGTGGATCTCCTCGAGGTCGCACAGGGCGGGAAGGGGCAGATCGTCTCCATCACCGGCGAGGGCGGGGTGGGCAAGTCACGGCTGGTGCTCGAGACGCGCGCGGACGCGGAAGCGCTGGGGTTCCGCATCGTGGAGGGCATGTGCCTGTCGTTCGGACACAACATCGCCTACCTGCCGCTTCGGGACGCGGTCCGCAACGCGACCGGAACCGATGAACTCGATCCGGAGGAGACGCAGCGCGAAAGCCTCACGCGATTCCTCGGCGAGTTGGGCTGCGCGGCGCTCGCCCCGGCGCTCGGCGCGCTCCTCGAACTCGACTTCCCTGGCTCGGACTTCGGCGTCCTGGCGCCTTCCCAGAGGCAGGCGGCGGTGGCGGGCGCCTTCGGGGACTTCGTCGCGGCGCTTGCCGCGCGCCAGCCCCTGGTGCTCGTGATCGACGATCTGCAGTGGCTCGACGCGAGTTCCGAGACGGTGCTCAAGAGCCTGGTCGAGCGGCTTGCCGACCAATCGGTTCTGCTGGTCTTCGTCCACCGCCTCGACTACGCGCCCTTCTGGGAGGAAGCCCCGAACGTCACGCGGATCGAGCTGAACCGGCTGAACGACGGCGAATCGAAGGACCTGCTCGCCGACTGCATCGAGCATCGCGCGTTGCCGGACCACATCCGCAACGAGATCCTCGAGCGCGCGGCCGGCAACCCGTTCTTTCTCGAGGAGATCGTCCGGAGCCTCGTCGTGACCGGCGAGATCGACAAGGCGCCCGATCAGATCTCCCTCGACGCGATCCCCGGCTCGCTCTCCGACATGGTCATGGCCCGCATTGACCGGCTCTCGACGCCGGGGCGGTCTGTCCTCCACCTGGCGGCGGTCATGGGCCAGAAGATCGGACGCCGGATTCTGGAGACCGTCCTCGGCGCCCACGGCGAAGACGTGGCCGAGGCGCTCCGCGAGCTGCAGGAGCATCGGTTTCTGAAGTCGCGCGGGGAAGCCGATGAGTTCGACTTCGAGCAGCAGTTCACGCGGGACGTGGCGTACCGCTCCATCCTCCGCCGCCGCCGACACGAACTCCATGTGCGCATGGCGGAAGCCATGGAGAGCGTGTACGCGCAGAGCCTGAACGCCCAACTCGGCTTCATCGCGCGCCACTACGAGGAAGCCGACCGGCCGGAACTCGCGATCACGTGCCTCAGCCAGGGAATCGTGACCGACCTGCTGCGAGGCAACTACGACCTGGTGATCGAGAACTCCGAGCGAGCCATCCGGCTCACCGGTCAGCTCGGCGACGATCCGGCCTACCTGGCGGTCCGTGGGTGGCTGTACTACAACGAGGCGGCGGGACGAGCCCAACGCGGGGAGCCGCGCCGCGCCATCGAGGACGCGCGCCGCGGGCTGGAAGCGGCCCTCGAGTCGGGCGCGCTCGACATCGAGGCGCGCTGCCACATCTACCTGGGCTACGGCTACTCGAAGATCGGCGACTTCGCGCGGGCGAGCGAGTACTACCGTCTTGCGGCGGAGATGTTCGAGCGGATGGACAACGAGGACGGCATCCGCGACGGCCTCTACCACGGCGCCTACGTACTCCATGAGCGCGGCGACTACGAGGGCTCCGCGCAGCTGTACCGTCAGTTCGTCGCAAGCCAGAGGGACCGCCCGGGCGCGTCGCTCTCGTTCATGATCGCGGCGCTCGTGAACCTCGGTTCGTGCCTCGAGAAACTCGACCAGTACGACGAGGCCCTGGAATACTACAGCGAGGCGGAAGTCTACATCGAGCGGGCCCGCAAAGCGGAGGAGACCTCCGGCCTGCACGGCGACGTGCTCGGCATCGCCTTCCTGAAGGCGAACGTAGGGCTCGTCAACTTCGCGCTGGGGCGGCATCGGCGAGCCCTCGAGGGGTTTGACGCGGCCCTTGAGCATTTCGACAAGTACAAGATTCGCGACATGCGGTCGGCGATGCTCAAGGACGTCGCCCGCTGTCACGCCGAACTCGGCCAGTACGACTTCGCGCTGCACAAGGCGCGGCAGGCTCGCGAGGAAGCGTCGGCGGTCTCCTTCCATCAGGTCGAGATCGAGGCGCTGATGTGCGAGGCCAATGTGGCGAACCGGCTCGGGAACTCCTCCGAAGCCGCTGAACTGGCCAGGAAGAGCGTCGAGCAGGCGGACCACATCGAACTCGCCTCCCTCCGCTCCGAGGCTCGCCTGGTGCTCGGCTACGCGCTGCTCTATCGCGGCGACAGCGCGGAGGTGGCCGAGCTGCTCGAGACCTCGATCCGTCTGGCGCAGGAGGCGCAATCCCGACGCCTGCGCGCGAACGCCCTCATCGGCCTCGCGTTCGCGCGCCTCGCCGCGCGCGATCAGGAGGACGCGATCCGGGCCTTCCAGGAGGCGCGTCGGCTGGCGGACGCGATCCGGGCCGGCTTGCCGCTGGCGGAGAGCCATCTGGGGCTCGCCCGAGCCTACGTTGAGATCGGCGAGCAGGAACGCGCGCGCGAGTACTTCCAGCAAGCGACCGACCTCGCGCGCGAGATCGAGCACCCCGAGACGCTGTGGCGGTCCTACGCGGGCCTGGCGCGGCTCGACCGAGGCGCGGGGCGCTACCAGGAGGCGCTCGCCAGCTACATGAAAGCCGTGGCCTCTCTACGGCCGATCGCCGCGAACGTGGCCTCGGCGGGAGGGCGTCGCTCGCCGCGCGACGCGCTCATCGAACTGCAGGCCGAGACGGCCGGCACGCTGCTCGAGGCCGGGACGGTTCAG
>CAZCER010000672.1:0-3018 GCA_964497385.1 uncultured Armatimonadia bacterium
AGCTTCTTCGCGAGATCGCGGCCGTTCATCTCCGGCATGATCACGTCGGTGATCAGCAGATCGATGCCGCCGTCGCGCGCACGCGCCAGCTCGAGCGCCGCTAGGGGGGTCTCCGCGGCCAGAACGGCGTAGCCCCGCATCTCCAGCATCGTCGTGGTCATGTGCAGGATCGCCGCCTCGTCCTCCACCAGCAGAATCGTCTCTCCCCCGCCGCCGGTCGGCTCGAAGGCCCCCGCGTCCCCCTCCTGCTGAGCGCTGGACTCGAAGCGAGGCAGGTAGATCCGGAACGTCGCGCCCTCTCCCGGCGCGCTCTCCACGTCGATGGAGCCCTCGTTCTGCCGAACGATGCCGTAGACGGTGGCAAGGCCCAGGCCTGTGCCTTGGCCCAGTTCCTTGGTGGTGAAGAACGGCTCGAAGAGGCTGGCCAGCGTTTCGCCGTCCATGCCGGCGCCGTTGTCGCTCACGGTGAGCACGGCGTAGTCGCCTGCGGCGATCTCCGCGGTGGCTCCCCGCTGCGGCCGCGCGAAGTGGGCCACGCCGGTCTCGATGCTGATCAGCCCCGTGTCGCCTATGGCGTCCCGCGCGTTCACGCACAGATTCGCCAGAACCTGGTCCACCTGCGATGGATCGACCCGCACGGCGCCCACGTTCGCCCCCGGAAGCCAGGCGAGGTGGATGTGCTCGCCAATGAGGCGGCGCAGCATCCCGAGCATGCCTTCGACGGTCTGGTTCAGATCGATGACTCTCGGGGCGACGGTCTGTCTCCGGGCGAACGCCAGCAACTGCCGCGTCAGATCCGCGGAGCGTTCGGCCGCCTTGCGCACTTCGAGCAGACTGCCGTGAAGCGGGTCTGACTGCCCGACCCGGTCGAGAGCCATCTCGGTGTGCCCGAGGATGACGCCGAGCATGTTGTTGAAGTCGTGCGCCACGCCTCCCGCCAGACGCCCGATCGACTCCATGCGTTGCGCGTCGGCAAGCTGCGTCTGCAGCCTCGCGCGCTCCTCCTCGGCGCGCTTGCGCTCCGTGATGTCGCGGTCGAAGGCGCACGCGGAGAAGCGCCCCTCAAAGCCGAGGTAATTGGTCGTGACCTCCACCGGGAAGAGACTGCCGTCCTTCGCGCGGTGAACGGACTCAAAGCGCATCCACCGCTCCCGCTCCATCCGCGCGACATGCTCTTCCCAGCCCGACCTCGGGAAGTCCGGGTCGATCTCGAAGACCGTCATCGACCGCAACTCGTCGCGGGTGTACCCGAGCGACGCGCACGCGGCGTGATTCGCGTACGCGATCCCGCCGTTCTCATCCACCCACAGGATGCTGTCAGGGGCGTGATCCATCGCGAACTGCGTGCGGCGAAGGGCTTCCTCCGTCGCCCTCCGCTCGGTCGTGTCGCGGGCGACGGCGTAGATGGTGCTTCCCATGGGCCTCGAACGCCACTCGATCCAGCGGTAGGAGCCGTCAGCGCAGCGGTAGCGGTTCTCGAAGCTGAGAACCTCCTTCTGATCCGCGAGTTGGCCGATCGCCGCCAAGGTCGCTTCCACGTCGTCCGGATGCACCAAGTCGAGAAACCGCTTCCCCTCGAGTTCCGACACCGCGTAGCCGAGCACGCGCTCCCACTCGGGGTTCAGCCGCAAGAATCTCCCGTCCGTGTCCGCGATGCACAGGAGGTCGAGACTCGACGAGAAGTAGCGCTCAAGCTCCTCGGTCTTGGCCCGAAGCTCCTCCGCCGCGCGCCTGCGCTGCACGAGGGCCCACATCCCCTGCATCAGGAGAGTGAGCTGCTGCGCGTCGGCCTCCGTGTACTCGCCCTCCTTGTTCCCGACGCCGGCAACGGCCACGATCCGGTTCTGGTCGAAGACGGGAACGTTCATGTGCCTTCGGACCTCGACGTGGCCATGCGGGACGCCCCTGACAAGCGGACTGGGCGCGCTGTAGTCGTTCGTGATGACAGGTCGCCGCTGACGGACCGCCTCCCCCCACAGGCCGGTCTCGGTGAGCGGGTAGTGGACCGGCTTGTCGTCGACCGCGCACTCCTCCATGGCCGACCGCGACCAGGAGTGCATCGTCAGGACGCTCTCGTCCTCGTTCGTGAACGCCAGATACCCGATCCTGCTGCGTGTCAGCTCGACCGCGGACTCGAGGGCGAAATCGGTGATCTCTTTCAGCGACGCATCGGTCATCTGCCCGAGACGCAGGAGCGCCTGCGTGCGGCGGAACTCGAGGGCGTGCTCCTCCTCGGTCCGGAGACGTTCCGTTACGTTCTGGGTCAACGAGAGCATAACGTCACGCCCGGCGACGCTGACGATGTCCGCGGACCACAGCACCCGAACGGCGGCCCCCGACTTCGTCACAAACGTCACCGGTTCGTCTATCAGGACCCCTCGCCGCTTCAGCTTCGCCAGCGCGCGGTCGCGGTCGGTCGGATCGAGCCAGATCGCGGCCTCCTTCGAGGTCCGGCCGATCAGTTCGTCCCTGGTGTAGCCCAGCATCTCGAGCCACCGGTCGTTCATGTCGATGAAGAGCCCGCTCTCGATCTCCGTGAGAACGAGAGGGGCCGGGTTCAGGCGGAACGCCTTCGAGAAGCGGTCCTCGCTCTCGCGAAGCGCCTCCTCGGCGCGCACCCGGTCCGTCACGTCCTGGAAGACGGAGAGCATGACTTCACGGCCGTCGAGGTCTATCGACGCGATCGACCAGAGGACATGCATCGTGTCGCCCGACTTGCGCCGCATCTCGACCATCTCGTTCTCGACGAAGCCCTCCTCCTCGAGCTTCCGCACGACGCGGCGTCGGTCTTCTGGGTCGACCCAGACTCCGACGTCGGTCGAGGTCTTTCCCAGCAACTCCTCACGGTCGCGACCCATCATGGCCGCAGCCACCTCGTTGATGTCGAGGAAGCGGCCCGTCTCTCTTTCGGAGAGCGCCATGGGGGCGGGACTCGACCGGAACGCCTTCGCGAACCGGTCCTCGCTCTGTCGCAACGCCTCTTCGGCGCGCTTTCTCTCGGTGATGTCCAGGGCCGTG
>CAZCER010000673.1:0-3004 GCA_964497385.1 uncultured Armatimonadia bacterium
GAGCGCAACACACGCGTGCCCAGCCGCATCCGCGGCGGCGCGCACCGCCCCTGTGGGGCCCTGCTCGGGGAACGCCGTGCAGCGGAAGACGTCTTGGCCGCCGTCGGCGCAGAGGACCAGCGGCTGGGCCACCTCGATCCGCGCCTCCGCCGAGACCCCGAACGCCTCCGCTCGGAGCACCCCCGACGTCGCCCCGTCGACCACCAGAACCTCGCCCCCATCGCTAACCGACCCGACCGCCGGGTCCAGCGCGAACCGGGCTCCCCCATCGCCCGGCGCCGCAAGCGGCTGTCGCTCAGGACCGAGCAGCCCGAGCGAGAAGCTCAGGGCGTCGCCGGGCATCGCGAGCGCCAACGGGGGCGTGATCACGGCCTCGGCCGGCTTCGCAAGCACGTGAACGGGGATCACCGTCTCGGCCTGACCCGCAACGAGCTTCACCGCTCCGTCCCCAACGGTCTCGAGCAACACGCGGCCGTCCTCGAGACGCCTCGCCGGGGGCGAGCACTCCATCCGCACCTCGGCCGCGTCGGGTCCGAGCGGGTTGTAGTCGGCGTCCGTCACCGTGCAGCCCAGAGCGACGGCGGCGCCGGGGAGGCCCCAAAGGTCCGTGCGGTCGGGCTCCAAGCGGGCCGGCGGGCCGACGGGACCATGCAGCATCAGCGCGAGTCCGTTCGACACGCTCCGCGGCTGGCCGTCGGACGGACGGTTCATCACTTCGCCACGGACCCACATGGTTGTCGAGCCGCCTCCGTCGAGGTTGATCCCATCGGTGCAGCCGAGGTCCAGAAGCAGAGCGGCGAGTTCGGTGTAGGTCATCCCCAGGCTCCAGCCCGGCCGCCGACCGTCCACCGTGACCAGCACGATCTCGCGCTCGCTGTAGCCGAGGATCGTGCGCGGATGCCGCACGTTGTCACTCGCGACGGCTTGGCCGTCCTTGACCAGGATCGCCCCGCCCCCGATCGCGCCGAGGCACCATGCGGGGACCCCGGGGGACGCGATTCGCAAGGCAACGGCGTCGCCCGGCTGGAGGGAGGAGAGGAACGCCGCGCCGGCTCCGAATCCCTCGAGCGCAATGCAGCCGGGCTCCAACGTAGCCTGTCGCGCCGCTCCGACCTCGGTGACAGTCGCCTTCCACTCCCCGTTCGGCGTGATGGGCAGGCCCTCGCACCGCAACGACGCCACCGTCTCGCCCGCGCCCTTGGAGGCCGCGTCATAGTCCGGCGTGTACAGCGAAACGCCATCGGCCGGAGGCGACTGATTCACTCCGGCGAGCGGCTGCACCCGCCCATCGGCCAGCGCGATCTCCCCCTGGAACCCGACCCATCCGAGCGCCACGCGCCCTTCGGACCCCAAGAGCACGGCGTTGCGGTCGTGCACGCCGTGCACGAGTCGACCATCCACGATCTGCGGACCAATCGGCGTCCCCGCGTCGGGGCCTGTCATGACGAAGAAGTCGCCGTTGACGCCCGCCACCGGGCGCGCCCCATCCGTCGCCGGCGGCAACTGACCCGGAAGCGTCTGGTTTCTCCGGACGACGCCGTGTCCGAGGGTCGGCCGAAGCTCCAGCCGCTCCGCGGCACGGTCGATCCGCACGATGTCGATCACCCACGGGCCGCGGGGGTCGACGATCCGCTCATACGTCGCGCCCGGCGCGATCATCCGCCCGTCCGACTGCGCCGGGCCTTGCGGCGCGAACGCCGCCAACAGAACGAGCGCAACCACTCCGAACCGTCCGAAGGCTCTCGACACTAGCATGCACGCGCCTCCCATGTCGGCCGTCGCCCTCCCGCCACCAGTATAGGACGCGCGTGCAACCGCGGTGTTATCGGAGCGCGAAGCCGACGCCGCGCGCAGTTTGGTGCATCACCAAAAAAGGAGATCTGCGACTGCGCTGGAACATCGTGCCATGCGCCCGCGTGCGGACGAGGGGAGTCGGCGACGCGGCGAGGCGCAGGGAGGTGCGGCAAGCCCTTGGCCGCGCCGAGGCAAGAAGGGCTGAGCTTCCACTGCCAAAGGGGCGTTGGACGGGTGTAAGGGGGCGCCGAACGCGCATGACGCCGGACGTGTCTGACCTCAACTGGGACCCACAGCCATCGGGCTACCTCGGCTGCATCGGGGCGTGTCTGTCCTATCTCGGCCGGGGTCACGGCCTGCCCTGGCTCTACGGCGCGTCGGGCCTTGCGTTCTGCACCGACATGGGCGCGGGCGGATCTCTCGGATGGGAGTGGCCGTGTCTCGGGCGCTGCGAGACCGCTCCGGGGCTGGTGTCGCGGCTCTCCCGCAACATGGGTTTCACATCGGTCGCGGTGAGTCGCTGCCGGCAGTGCGGATCCTCGACGGCGCCCGGCGACCTCGGCGCCGCGGGACGTGAATTGGTCGAGTCCAGTCTCGATGACGGCTTCCCCTGCGTCGCGTGGCTGCATCGCGGCGCCGAGTTCCGCGTCGTGCGCGCCTATGACGGCAACGGGGTGCGCGTCGTGGGCCCCCGCGGGCTGGAGAGCCATGCGCCCTGGCGCGACCTGGGCGCGGACGATTCCGGATGGGTGCACATCGAGAGCGTGCGGCCGTGCGCCCCGGCCGCCCCTGAGCAGGCGGTCCGCGAGGCGATCGCGGCGGTGCGCGGCTGCATGGATCCGCACCCGCACGATCCGCGCATGGGCCGGGGGCCCGCCGCGCTTCTGTCGTGGGCGCACGCCGTCGAGCGAGGCCCCGTGGACGCCGCATGGCACCTCCACGGCGCTCGCTACTGGGCCGCATGCCGCTGGATGGCCGTGGAGTTTCTCGCGGAGGCGGGCGAGCGTCTGCCCGATCGCGTCGCGCCTCTATTGCGCGAAGCGGCGGCGAACTACTCCGCAGTCGCTCGCGAACTCGCCACCGTCGCCGAGCGTGGGGCCGAGGCGCCCGTCGAGAACGGCCTGCTTCGCGACGAGGAGGCCGCCGCGCCGCTCCGCCTGGCCTGGCAAGCGGACCGCGCGGCCTACTCCGTGCTGGGCCGCATCGAGCG
>CAZCER010000674.1:0-2985 GCA_964497385.1 uncultured Armatimonadia bacterium
GGGCAGGCCCGCAACGCGCAACGCGCGCGCGACCGAGGCGGCGCGCTCCATCGCGGTGTAGGCGTCCGGGACGACGTCGATCACCTTCGCCGGGGTCCGTGCGAAGCCGCCCTTGCCCGCGAGCGCCGCGGCGACCGGCTCGATCCCGAGCGCGAAGCCCGCGGCCGGGGTGGCCTCGCCGCCCATCTCAGAGACGAGGTTGTCGTAACGGCCTCCGCCTCCGAGGATCGGGTCGCCTGAGAGCCACGGGGCCAGGATCTCGATCGTCGCGCCGGTGTAGAACTCGAAGCCGCGCGCCACGCCGAGGGAGGCTTCGAGGCCCGCCACCCCGAGCGTCGCGCACCAGCCGAAGACCTCGTTCAGCTCATCGAGCGCCGGGCGCACCGCGGGACCGAACAACTCGAGCCCCTTCGCGGTGACCTCGGCGATCGCGCCGCGGACCATGGTGCCTTCGACGAGCTTCCGCGCGAGTGCCTCGTCCACGCCCTCAACCGCCGCAAGCACGCGCGCGGTCGCCTCGCGGGCGACGGCGGGGAGCTTCTCCACGAGGGCGGGCACGGAGTCCGCGTCATAGCGCGCGGGCGGCGTGAGGGTCTCGTCGGAGGCGTAGCCCGCGCGCTGCTGGAGGCGGTAGACGTAGGCGGCGGTCTCGCGGAGCCACTCGCCGGTCTCCTCGGGATTGGCGCCGGCGACGGTGTGGCTCTCGCACCGGGCCGCGAGGATCATCAGGTCATCCAGGAGGAGCAGCGTCGCCGAGCGCTCCTCGGCCCCGAGGTCCGTGAGGGCCGCCCCGAAGACGCCGATGTGGCCCAGGCGGATCGTCGCGTTCCCGATGCCGAGCGCCTCGAGACACTCCGAGGCCATCTGCACAATCTCCGCGTCACCGGCGGAGGAGGGGACGCCGAGGAGTTCGGCGCCCGCCTGGGTGAACTCGCGCCTACGTCCGGCCCCGAGACGGGTATACCGAAAGCAAGGGCCCGCGTACCGGATGCGATGCACAGGGCCTGCGCCGAGGCGGCCGCTTGCGACCAGGCGGCAGATCGGGGCGGTCATCTCGGGCCGGAGCGCGTACTCGGTGCGCTCGCTGACGAAGGTGAACATGGACTGCCGGATGGCGTCCCCGGCGCGTGCGGCAAGGAGCTGGAAGCGCTCGAAGATCGGGGTGCGGACGGGGAGGTACCCTCCGCGTCCGAGCGTCTCCTCGACGGTGCGGGTGAGCCGTGCGATCGTCTCGGCCTCTTCGGGCGCGTAGTCCGAAGTGCCGCGCGGTGGAGCAAGTCGGTCCATGGTGATCCTCCCAGTCGCGCACGCCCTGACCGGGGGAGTGTGCGAGAGCAAGAAGCGCCCCGGAGAAAACTCCTCGGGGCGCTGGGTTCGGAGACGTTGGGGCGAGAGATGGGATTTGAACCCACGATTTCCAGATCCACAATCTGGCGCCTTAACCAACTTGGCCACTCTCGCCGTGTCCGCTGAATGTAACAGGGGACCGGGCGAGCGTCAAGAGGACGGCAGGCGGCTCGCGCCCACCCTCCCGTGCCCGGGGTGGAGTTGCCGACTCGCTCTACCACGACCCATCTTGACACGACGCCTGCCATGAGGTACACTTCTGTTATATATGGCATGGGGACGCCTGGCCAGTCCGGTGATGGGCGGCGCTGTTGCGCTTGGCGGACGGGGGAGAGCGATGGCGAAGCATGTGATGGACCCGGTGGTGTGCCGGCCACGCACCATTCTATGCGCGTTCCTGGCGGCTGCCCCATTCCTCGCCACCACCGTGCTGGCGCTCCAGGACAACGGGGATCCGTTCGGAGTCGAGGAGGTGCCGCCGGCCGCCCCGGCCGCGTCAGGCGACGAAGCCGACCCGCTGGCTCCGCCCTTCCTCTATGTGCTGCCACCCACTCCGGAGTGGGCGCTTGAAAGGCCCGAGGAGTTCGTCCGTTGGAGCCTCGCGGGCGGGGCCGACTGGTGGTCGCTCGAGCCAGCCACGGGCAAGGGGGGCGTTCACACCGCGCGGCCTCCGCGGAGCGCGGTGACGGCCGTGCCGGCGGAGCGGGCCGAGGGCGACAAGCGGCTCCTCGCCCTCGACGAGATGCTCGGGGCTCTCCCGGCGCAGTCCCTGGCCAAACTCAACGATGGGTGCGCCGTGGAGGCCAGCGCGCTGCGCCGCACCGCGTCCGAACTCCTCGCGCACATGCCTACGGCGCAGCGAGCGGAACAGGGGGCGCGGCGCGCAGCGACCTCACGGGACATCATGTCTGCAGACGCCATCGTGCTGACCGTCGACGTGGTGCCCTGTCTGCGGCTGCAGCAGTGGTATGACGACGGCTCGAGGGGACACGGACGGTACGATGCCACGCTGGACTCTGGGTTGGAGGTTGGAGGATTCCGTGCCTGCCAACCCAACCCAGACGGCATCACGTACTGGACGAGTACAGCGGCCAGGCAGGCCCGATCTGGAGGGACACCGGCGCGGTGGTCACAGGGCTCCGCAGCGTTGCGGCTTGGGCGCCCGCCGGAGGCCGCACCGCGAGCCGCCGAACTCGGCCGGGCGACGGGGGGGTCTGTCGACCTTGCCGTCGTGACGGGTCTGTCCGTGGGCGAGTTCCTCGATGCATGCGCTCGCGAGTTCGGACTGGCGCTCAGGTGTGACGAACGGCTCTCGAAGCAGACCATCTACGCAGTCGGGGGCCAGGTGGACTTGTCGGCCGCGCTTGAGGCCCTGTGCGTGTCGGTCCGGGGTGAGTGGGACGGAGACGAGGCGGGCAACGCGATGCTGAGAGGCAGGTGGGCAGGTGAGCCGCCTGCGGAAGCTGACAGCCCGCCATCCCTCGGTGAGGCTGGCGCGGCATGGGACGAGGTCGCGGAGATGCTGGCTCCGTCTCTTGCTCGGCCGGTGCTCGCCGAACTCCCCGTGTCGATCTCGCTCTTCACTGACGGATACTCGGGTACGCCAGAGCAGTTCACGCAGCTCGACGGCGGCGGGGG
>CAZCER010000675.1:0-2957 GCA_964497385.1 uncultured Armatimonadia bacterium
GGCGGGGGCGGTCAGTGCCTGGAGCTGCCCGGAGACAGCGCGTGGGTCGCGGCCGACACCTCCCTCCCTGAGTTGACCGACGAGTTCACGATCGAGTGTCGCGTGAACCCCGCGCCTGAGCAGCGCGCCTACGCCGACGTCTACGGCAACCACGCGGAGCGCTTCTGCGGTTTCGCGCTCCAGCAGGACGGTGACCGCGCGAACCACTACTACTTCACCTATGGCGACGGAGGACGCTGGGTCTACTCGGCAACCATCGCCCTCGAGGCCGGCCTCTGGCAGCGCGTCACCGTGACCAAGGACCGTGAGCGGCTGCGCGTGTACATAGACGGCGTCTTGGTCGACAGCCGCTCCGCTCCCAGCCCCATGGCGCCTAGCCAGACCCCCTTCATGGTTGGGTTGGGCATCGAGGGGCAGGCGCGCTGGTTTCGCGGGCAGGTCGCCGACGTCACCGTTCGGAGCCGCGCCGCGGTCCCGGAGGTCGAGGCCGACGGAGACCGACAGATGGGCCTGTTCCTGGCGAACGCTAGGCTCGAGTGCACCCCCACCCCGGAATGGCTCATCTTCGGACCCGGCGAGGGACGGATCGACCTCAGTCTCAGCACCGAGACCCCGCCACCGGCGGTCGAGCGCGTCCGCGTCAGCCTCGAGGCTTCGGACCCCGCCGGCCGAGCGCTGGAGCAGGCGCAGCCCGAGGACCTGACCGCCCGGAACGGTTATCGGTCCTCCATCCCCATCGCGTCGGAGCCCGGCTTCCGCCGCGTTCTCATCAAGCCGTTCGCCAGCGTCGGAGGAGAGATGCGACCCATGCGCGAGAACGAGATTGCCTATCTCGTCCCCGCCGGCAGGCCCGGCGATGAAGACGTGCTGGGCCCGGGCGGCTTGCCCGGCTCCGCCCCGCCCTGCCCCGAGGTCTCGCTCGACGGGGACTGGCTCCTCGACGTGGACCCGCGCAACGAGGGCCTCGCGGCCGGCTGGACCGCCGGCCCGACGGACGCGGCGCGCCCCACCCGCGTGCCGTGGATCATCCAGGACGCGTTCCCCGGCTACCACGGGGTCGCTTGGTACTGGCGGAGCTTCAGCGCGCCGGAGTCGCCCATCTTGGGCGGCCGCACTCTCCTGCGCTTCGAGGCGGTGGACTACAAGGCCGACGTGTGGGTGAACGGCACGGCGGTCGGGGAGCACGAGGGCGCTGAGGGACCCTTCGAACTCGACGTGACCGACGCGGTTCGCCCCGGCCTGAACCTGCTCGCGGTTCGCGTGGTGAACCCTACGCACGAGCGCATCGATGACATGGTGCTCAACGAGACCCCCCGCCGCGCCAAGGTGATCCCCTACAGCGCCGGCGCTTCGTACAACCATGGCGGCATCGTCGGATCTGTCGCGCTGCTGCGCAGACCGCGCGTCTACATCGACGATCTCCATCTGACGCCTGATCCGGAGACCGGTCTTATCGGCGTCGAGGTGACGGTTCGGAACTCGGGACCGGCGGCTGAGACCGTCGCGCTCGACCTCTCCGCAGGCCCGGCTGCAGGGGGAGGCTCCGTCGCGCGAGGGGCCAAGAGCGCCCCATGCCCTGAAGGTCTCTCGGTCCTCCGGGGCGCGTTGCGCGTGCCCGAGCCTCGCCGGTGGGACCTGGATGAACCGTTTCTCTACACGGTGACCGCGCGACTGAGCGGAGACGGCGGGGCGGATGAGCGCTCGGACCGATGCGGCTTCCGCGAGTTCCGGTTTGAGGACGGCGCCTTCCGGCTGAACGGCAGGCGGCTCTTCCTTCGCGGTGCGCATACGGTGAACGCGACACCGGTGGGGCAGCAGGTCCCCGGCGATCCCGCGCTCTTCCGGCGCGATCTGGTCCTCCTGAAAGCGATGGGCTTCAATTGCATCCGCTTCATCTGGGGCGGCGCCACCCCCGGGCAACTCGACATGTGCGATGAGATGGGCTTGCTCGTCTACGACGAACACGCGGCCTCCAACCCCATGCTCGACAGCCCGCACATGAAGCGCCGCTTTGACGCCTCCATCGGCCAGGTGATCCGCCGGGACCGCAACCACCCGAGCGTCGTGATCTGGGGGCTCCTGAACGAGACCCCGGATGGCCCCGTTTTCCAGCACGCCGCCGAGAGCCTCCCGCTCGTCCGCTCCCTCGACGAGTCGCGCATGGTCATCCTGAACAGCGGCCGCTGGGACGGTCGGTTCGACATCGGCTCCCTTTCGAACCCCTACTCGCCCGTGTGGGACGGGTGTCTTGGGGCCGAAGGCCCAGGCGCGTCACGCGCCTCGGCAACCTCGATCGGCGGGTACTGGCAGTTCGCCGGCGACGCCCACGTCTACCCCCGGGTTCCGCACACCGCCGATACGGTCTCGTTCCTGCGAGGCCTCGGGCGGGACACGGGGCCCGTGTTCCTGAGCGAGTACGGCATCGGCAGCGCCGTCGACCTCTGGCGCATCACCCGGCGCTTCGAGCTACTCGGCAAGCCCGAGGCCGAGGACGCCGTCTTCTACCGCGAGCGCCTCGACCGCTTCCTTGCCGACTGGGAGCGCTGGGGCATGGATGAGGCTTTCGCGAACCCGCAGGACTTCTTTGCCCAGAGCCTCGCCAAGATGGCCGGTCAACGGACGCTCGGGCTGAACGCCCTGCGCTCTAGTCCAAGCCTCGCCGGCTACAGCCTGACCGGGATGATGGACCACGTGAACTGCGGCGAAGGGCTGTTCATGCTCTTCCGAGAGCTGAAGCCCGGCACGGTCGACGCCCTGGCGGACGGACTGGCGCCGCTCAGGCTCTGTCTGTTCGCCGAGCCGCTGAACGCCTATCGGGGCTCGGCGGTGTCCCTGGAGGCCGTTCTTGCGAACGAGGACGTACTCCCCCCCGGTGAGTACTCGGTCCGGCTTCAGGTGGTCGGTCCCCACGGCGGGTGCGTCTTCGAGGAGACCACCGCCGTGCGCGTCCCGGAGGG
>CAZCER010000676.1:0-2953 GCA_964497385.1 uncultured Armatimonadia bacterium
CATCGTCCTCGATGACGAAAGTCGGCGACTGGACCACGCCTGTGAACGCGTCGTCCGGCGTGTAGTCGTTCGTCTCCAACGTCGAGAGGAAGAACGCGCCCTGCTTGTTGTACGGCCCCTGCGCGTGATGGAACTCGGCCCGGTCGCAGACGAGGCGTCCGAACCCGCCCGAAACGACCGTCCATCCCTGCAGGTCTCCTGTCTCAAAGTCGAAGGACGGCCCGGCGCTCACCGGGACGCACCCGAGCAGCCCGACCGCCGCCAGCCAGACGGCGGCTCTCAGGCTCGCCCGCGTCCCTCGTCGCCTAGCGCCGCGAACGGTGTTCATCAAAGCGACTCCAAGTACGTTGCCAGGTCGTCGAGTTCGGTGTCCGAGAGATGCGAGGTCTTCCCGTGCCTGTCCTCGGGATTGCGCGTCGTGAGCACGTCGTGAAGAGTGACGGCGGTTCCGTCATGGAGATACGGCGCAGTCCGGAAGAGTTCGATGAGTGTCGGGGTGTCGAAGTCGTCTCTGCGGTCGTACTGGCTCCGCGTCCCCACATCGGCCATCTGGAGGTTCGTGAAGTAGGGCCCCGAATGGCAGTGCGCGCAGCCGGTCTCCTCGCTCTCGAAGAGGGCGCGGCCGCGCGCGATCGCGGCCGCGATCGCGGGTCCATCATCGAGCAACGGGCTCTCGGCCGGCTTCAGGGAGTTGATGTACGCGATCAGGGCCTCCGTCTGCACGGGTTCGGGCTCGCGAAACAGAATGTAGCGAACGCCCGCAAGAGCCGCGACCGGCATGTCGGCGCGGATCCCCGAGGACATGTTCGGAGGCGTCTCCCCCGACAGGAGGAGCGACTTGGCGTTCTTCGGGTTGCCGATGCCGTCGTTCATCAGGTCCCACATAAGACCGTCGGAGCGCGCGTCCGGATGGCAACTCAGACAGCTCTGCCACTGCTGGAAGCACAACCGTCCGTCCGCGAAGAGCATCTCGCCCTGGCGCACCAGGTCCATCTCGGGCTCGTCACCGAGCGGGATCGCGATGGGCCGCTCCATGTCCGCGGTCGGAAGCGCCGCGATCGCCCCTGAGAAGTAGTTCGCGACGTAGGCCATGGAGCCGTCGGGAGCGAGCGCAACGTCCCTCGCGCCGACTCCCCCGGCCGCATAGCGCTCGCGCAAGTCGTTCCGGTACAGAAACGTGAGGTCGTTCCGCAGCTTATCGCGCTCCGCCTGAGCCATCGCATCGATCTTGGCGTGGAGCGCGGGAAGGTGCACCACGCTTATCTCGTGCGAGCCTTGGTGGGTCACGTACAGCTTCGAGCCGTCCGGCGACACCGCGGCTCCATACGGGTTCGCCGCGCCGAGGTCGAGATCGTCGAGCAGCACCGTCGTAACGAGGCTCCGGTTCGCGACATCCACAATGGAAAGGGCGTTCGTGTTGATCCAGCCGCGCTCGATCTGCGTGGGGGGTACCAGGAAACGGCTGAGGAGGCTGACCACGTAAGCGAAACGCCCGTCCGGTGAGCACGCCACCTGCATGGCCTCGTTGCAACCCGTCGGAAGACGCAAGGAGCCCGCCAGGGCGTTCGTCGCGGTGTCCACGAAGCTGACCTCGGCGGCGAGTGTTGGGTCGTGGTTCGAACCCCGAGCGAGCATGTTCGTGACGACGAGCGTATTGGTCGACGCGGACAGCGCGCAGAACGCGGGTTCGCGCACAAGCGGCACCCGCGCGATCTCCTTCATCGCCGCCGCGTCCACCACGGAAACGTCATCGGAGAAGCGGTTGCAGACATAGAGCCGTGATCCGTCGGCGGAGAGCGCCAGCCCCCACGGCCGGTCGCCCACCTCGATCCGCTCTCGGGTCTGACGGCTGCGAGGATCCACCACCGCGACGACGTCGGCCTCCGAACACGCCACGAAGACGCGCGTCCCCACGCGCGAAACCGCCACTCCCGCAGGTCCGGCGGGCGTCTCGGCCGTCCAGGACACCGCGCCTTCCGGGAGCGCCAACGCCGCGACGCGGTTGGCCGTGTGCTCGCTCACGTAGAGAGTCGAGCCGTCCGACGCCATCGCAAGACCCAACGGCGACAGGTAAGGGCCGCGCGCCTCCTCGGCGCCGCGCACCGGCGGCGGAACGAGCGAGACGGTCGCCGCAAGCGCGCCGCCGACGAGCGCGAGAAGCCGAAGGACGATCCTGCGAACCATCGGGCAACCAGCCTTCCTCCGCGCTCGGAGCCTTGTCCGAGTGGACTCTCGCGCTCCGGGTGCGCGTCCGGGCTCGGGGGGCCGCGCGGCAAGGCGCCCCAACGCGTCCCCGAGAGACTAACCGCTTCGGGCTCGGAGGGCTGTACCCTCCTGCGTCATCGCGATGTAAGGGAACCGCTTGCGTTCGCCGAATAGATCGGTGGCCGGAGGTCGGATGGCGAGAGGAGCAGGAACGCGCTATGCAAGGCGAACACCAGCACAGTCCGCTAGGCGGGTGTTGTTGCGGCGGGGGAGTGTCACGTCGAGCCTTCCTCGCCGGCATGGCCGCCATCGCCGGCACGGGCGTCGCCCTTGGGCCCGCGGCGCCCGACGCCAGCGCCGCCGAACTCGCCGAGTACATCCCGGCGACAAGCCTCAGGCCCAGACCCCGCACCCAGGTCCTCATGGCGATTCTCCGGATCCCGCCGCCCTATTGGCTTGGCTGGCCGGGAACGTTCTACGACGTCGAAGCCCACAGCGCGGAGTACACGAAGGAGTTCCGCCGCGTCTCGCACGAACTCGGGATCGCGCCCACCGTCGAGCGCGCCCCGCTCGAGGGCGATGACGGCGTCGCGCAGTTCATTGCGCGAGCCCAACGCGAGAAGCCGGACGCGGTGCTCCTCGTACTCCAGCACATGTCCGGCTGGGGATGGGCGGAGCGAATCGCGAGCGTCCTCCCGGCCACCATCATCTTCTCCACCTCGACGGCGATCAGCCGGCAGGTTTCCTC
>CAZCER010000677.1:0-2951 GCA_964497385.1 uncultured Armatimonadia bacterium
TCCGGTCGAGAACGGTGGCTTCGGTCGGAGCCACGGGCTCACCGCCGCCCACGTCAATGATCGGCACGGCCTTCACGGTCTCATCCACGTAACCAAGGCCGATGTAGCCGATCGCGCCCGGCGACGAAGCGACCGTGTTCTTGAGATTCTCGGTTGAGCTGAGCGAGAGGACTTCGGGCGCGAACTGCAGCGAATCGTCCGTCTTGTGCTTCTGAACGGCCTCTTCGAGGAACGTCTCGTACGTGCCCGAACTGGAGTCCCTGCCGGCTGCGGTGATGTCGCCGGTTCCACCGAGGTCGGCCCAGGACTTGATCTTGCCGGTGTAGATGTCCGAGAGCTGCTCGACGGTGACGGACTCGATCGGGTTGCTCGGATGGACGATCACGGCGAGGCCGTCGTAGGCGATGAGGTGCTCGACGACTTCGATCCCGTTGCCGGCGGCCTCGTCCCGCTCCGAATCCTTGATCTCACGACTGGCGTTCGCGATGTCGGCGGTCCCACCGATGAGCGCGGTGATGCCGTTGCCGGAGCCGCCTCCCGCGATCTCGAGGGCGATGTCGGGATGCTCCTCGTTGAACGGCTTCTGCCAGGCCTCGGAGAGGGGCAGGACCGTGGTGGAGCCCTGGATGGAGATCTTGGCCTCTTCGTCCGAGGAGGGCGTCTGCGAGGCTCCGGTCGCGCCGGCGGTCTTCGCGCCGGACGAAGCGCCGGAGGCGCCGTCGGTCTGCTTGGGGGCGCAGCCCGTGGCGATCAAAGCGACGATGGCGCTGAGGATTCCAGCACACGTTAGGAGCGTGCGAATGCGTGCCATGTTGGTGTCAGCGGTCCTTTCGGCTTGACGTGACCCGCTTCCCGCGAGTCCCTCGGTAGCCTACAAGGCGCTCGCAACGCGCGCCGTTAAGCGTAGGTTAAGTGACGGGGGGTGTGAAAAGCGTTGGGGGCCAACGCCTGGGCGGCTACTCCGCGGGAGGGAAGGGGAGGTGGACCGTGAAGACGGAACCCTCGTTCGGCTGGCTGCGCACCGTGACCGAACCGCCGTGTCCCTCTGTTGTGTGCTTGACGATCGAGAGCCCGAGACCGGTTCCGCCGGTTGCTCGGTCGCGAGCCTTGTCGACGCGGTAGAAGCGCTCGAAGATGCGGGTCTGGTGTTCCGGAGGGATTCCGATCCCTGTGTCCTCGACGACGATCTCATAGCCGGATCCGTTCGCCTGTCCGCGCAGGGCGACGCGGCCGCCGCGCGGGGTGTACTTGACCGCGTTTCCAAGGAGATTGGCGAGGATCGTCTGGAGCCCCCCGACGTCGGCGTAGATCCGATCCTCGTCACAGACTTCGACCTCGACCGCGATCCCCCCGGCGGACGCCGACGGCTCAATCTGGGTGACGGCTTCATGGAAGGCCTTGCGCGCCGAGAGCCATGACGGCGCAAGCAACTCGCGCCCGCGCTCCACGCGCGTCAGGGTCAACATGTCATCGAGGATCAGCGTCAGGCGCTCGCTCTGGCGGATGATGTCGGCCACGAATCTGGGTCCGCGCTCGGGATCCTCGAGGGCTCCCGCCTCGAGCGCCTCCGCGAGAGCGCGGACCGCTGAAGCCGGGGTGCGGAGTTCGTGGCTCGCGTTGGCGACGAAATCCGTCCGGACCTGCTGGAGGCGTTGGACGTCGGTGATGTCGTGCAGGAGCCCGAGCGCGCCGATCGTCTCGCCGGCCTCATCGCGCAAGGGCGTGACCACGGCGCTCAAGAGGCGGCTCTCGCCCCCGCGTTCCACCGTGACGTCGCCGTTCTGCGGCGCGCTCTGCTCGAAAGCCCGCGTCAGCATCATGCTCAGTTCGTAGCTGAGCGCCACGTGCTCGAGATGCCGGCCCTCCATCTCGGATTCCTCGGCTCCGAACAGGCGGGCGAAGGCGGGGTTTACGAACTGCACCCGTCGGTGGTGGTCGATCACGACCACCGCCTCCGACATCTGCCGCAGCAAAGCCGCGTAGTAGCGGCCCCGCTGCTCCGAGGTGGCCACATGGAACGCGATCCGCTCGAGCGCGGAGTTGAAGACGCGAGCAAGTTCGCCCAACTCGCCGCCGTAGCCCGAGGCGACGCGCGCGTGGAGATCGCCTCGGTCCACGCGGCGGGCGACGCGAACCAGTTCCGACACCGGCCGCGTCACCCGCGCGGCGAGCCACGCGCTGAGCGGCACGGACGCCGCGAGGGCCATGCAGAGTCCGACCAGCACGGCCGCCCAGAGACTCTGGTACTGCTGCGCGACGCTGGTGAGCGGACGGGAGAGGCGCATGCAGAGCGCCGCGCCCGAGGTCGCGGACTCCGGGACGGCGAGCGCCACGTACATCATATCCACGCCCAGGGTGTCGCTATGCCGCGAGGCGCTGCCCCAACCCCCACGGAGCGCCTCGCGGATCTCCGGTCGGTCGCCGTGGTTGTCCATCACGGCGGGGTCCTCCTGGCTGTCCGCGAGCACGGTTCCGTCCGGGCCCACGATGGTGCAGCGCGCCGCGACGCGCATCTCGACGTCGTCGGCGAAAGCGCGGAGAGCCGCGAGGCTCTCCGTAGGAGGGAGGCTCAAGGCCGCCAGACGAGCCTCCGCCAAGAGGGCGTCGCGGACGGCGCCCTCCCCATACTCGCGGATGGCGCGGTGGGCGTGAAGGCCGACGGCGGAAAGAAGCAACGCGGCCGCGAGGGCGAACGCGCTGACAACGCGCCAGTGAATCGGCATCGGCCTAAGTCGCATCGGCGAACCGGTATCCCACACCACGCACCGTGAGCAGGCGTCTGGGCTCCGCCGGATCGGTCTCGATCTTCTTCCGGAGCCAGCGCACGTGGACATCGACCGTACGCGGGTCAATGTACTCGTTCTGACCCCACACGGCCATGAGAATGTCGTCGCGGGTGCGGACGCGCCCGGTGCGGCTCATGAGGTAGGCGAGCAGTTCGAACTCCTTCG
>CAZCER010000678.1:0-2948 GCA_964497385.1 uncultured Armatimonadia bacterium
GGGGATCGCAGCTACGCGTCGCCTCGCGAGCACCTCTTTGAGACGCTCGGGCTGCACCCGGACGCGCACTCGGGCGTCCATCGCGTTCGGAAGGGCGGCCTCGTCCACCTAAGGCACGATCCGTCGGATCTCGCCGCCTCTCACTCGGGTCCGGACACGGTGATCCGTCTGGTGCGGGACGCGTGCCGAAGGCGGAACTTCCGCTTCGACATCGTGAACCATCTCATCCTCCGGCGCGGGCCGTACGTGATCGCGGCGGGGGTGGACGGTTTGTCGCCGGAGGAGCCCGTGTCGCTCGGAGGTCCGATGGTGGACCTGTTTGACGCGCGTCTTCCGGTGCTGGACTCGGTGGAGCTGCGGGCCGGCGACATCCGGATGCTTCTGGACATCGCGCGCGTCGAGGGCCCCACGGACCGGGTGTTGTGCTCGGCGTCTCGGATTCAGGATCAGGAGCGCTGGGGGCCGGAGTTTCGCTTCAAGTCGACGGGTCCGGAGGGCACGGTGGCCACGACGCGGGTGCGACTCAGCGCGCGTCCCGGTCGTGTGAGCATCGGCGGCTGCGACGACGCGATCGAGGCGACCTGGCACGCCGGGACGCGGTCGCTCCTGCTGCGCTATCCGAATCTGCCGGGAGGGCGCGAGGTGCGGATCGTCTTGGGCGCGGGGCTCGCGGGAAGCCGCGGCGAGTCGGCGGGGTGCTGAAGAGCGGCGTTTGTGGTATTGTCGGGGCGTGGATTTCATCGTTGGAGCGAGACGCCGATGCTAGAGGTCAAGCTGACAGTCGAAGAGGACGGCACGATCATCGCCGAGGGTCCGAGCGTCGTGTTGGGGTACTTCAACGACATGACGTTGGGAGAGGTGCGCGAGTATCTCGTGGCGCAGGCCGCCGAGGTGGATGAGCGCATCATGTTCGTGGACGAATTCCAGGAGCGGGAGGAGCGGGTCAGCATCCGGCAGTTGATGAAGGGCAAGAGGAAGAAGTAGCCCGCCGATGCCTTCCGGTCTCTCCCGTGCCCTGCGGCCGGGCGCCCTCGCCGCGTGCGCGCTCATTGCGTGTGTCGGGGCTGGGTGCGGACGGCGGCCCGAGTCCGATGCGGGGCCTCCGGCTCCCGCCGCGTCGATCCTGTTCGACAACATCCACTCCCGCAAACAGAACCCCCTAATCGCACTTGGCAAAGAGCGCACCGACTACGAGCACAGCCACGGCTACAGCAGGCTGCTGGCTTGCCTTGAGGCGTCCGGGGCGCAATGCGACTCGGTGGGCGACGGAACCCTCACCGATGAGCGCCTGGCGGGCTACGATCTGCTCTTCATCGGACTCGCCGACAGCACACGTCCTCGGTTTGGACCCGACGAGATCGAGGCGATAGGCCGGTACGTCGAGGCCGGCGGGTCGCTCTACGTCGTCACCGAACACACCAACGCGTGGTACCACGCCGATGCGGTGAACCCGGTGCTGGAGCGCTTCGGCGTTCAGGCGACCAACACGACCGCGTGCGAACTGAGCCCCGCGAACCAGCTTGACGGGCGAGGCTGGCACAAGGTCACCCACTTCGCGGACGACCCGTTGACCGAGGGCCTCTCGATGGTCGTGGTCGCGACCGCGGGAGCGCTGGAGATCAGCGGCGGCGCCCGCGCGTTGGCGTGGACGAGCGAGGACTCGTTCGCGGACTGGTGGGACGAGACGGCCGACGAAGGCCACCACGGGAATCTCCAGCGCGAAGAGGGGGAGGAGTCCGGTCCTCTCAATCTCGCCGTCGTCGCCGAGCCGGGCTCGGGCGGCAAGGTCGCCGTCCTCGCGGACATGAACATCTTCGGCGACACGTGGCTCAACTACGCGGAGAACGGCGCGCTGGCGCGGCGGCTCTTCGGTTGGCTGCTGGACGATCGCGTCGCCGTCGGCTGGGACGATCGGTTCGACATCCTCCTCGACGAGTCGCACAACGGGTCGCTCAGCGGGCGCTGCACGATCCCCGAGGGCTATCGCGGGTTCTACGTCAACCTGAACCGCGATCGCCGCGTGTCGGCGCATGGAGGCTACGCGCTTGAGGGCGAGTGGGACGCCGTGTGGCTCATCGCGCCGTCGGTGGAGTTCGCCGAGGAAGAACTGGCGTGGATCGACGGCCACCTTGCGGCGGGGAGACCTCTGCTCATCACTTTGGATGAGGAGCGGACCGCGCCCGCGGCGACGGCTCTGCTGGAGCATCTGGGGATCCCGACGCCGTCCGAGCCGACCGAGGGAGCGTATTGCGAGGAGCGGCTCCCCTTGCGGGGCCCGGGCGCGGGGGCCGGCGAGCGCGCGCTCAGTTCGTGTCGGCCGACTCCGGACTGGGGCGGTGAGCCATGGCTGTGGGTCGAGAAGGGCGAGGAGCGCCGCGATGTGGCGCGCCGGTTCGTTCGGCCGACCGGCGGCGAGGTCATCCTCTTCGTGCAGTCACGGTTCTGGCGGACGGAGTTCCTCGGAGGGGTGTATGCTGACCCCGACCCGGCGCGGCGCGACGCCTGGGAGTTGGAGTGGTTGGTGCTGGACCACCTCACGGGCGCGGCCGAACCCGCCGCGGTCCACGAAGGGAGCGAACCATGATCCGGACCCTCTCATACTCACGCGGCAAGGGTGACGTCAGCGATCCCCCCGTCGACGCGTTGCCGGCTCTCCTGGCCGATCCCGACGTGTGGGTGTGGGTCGATCTGGATGACTTCACTCCCGAGGAACTCGACCAGGTCGCCGACCTGATGGAACTCCATCCCCTCGCGGTCGAGGACTGCCGCACCGCCCACGAGCGCCCGATGTTCCAGAGCTACGACGACCAGGCTTTCATCGCGGCCGCGGTCGCCGAGTACTGGGCGCCGGAACGCGGCCTGGCGCTGTCGGAGTTGGAGTTTTTCATCGGGCAGGGGTTCATCGTGTCCGTGCACGAGGAGGAGCGCCCGGTCATCGAGCAGCTCTG
>CAZCER010000679.1:0-2948 GCA_964497385.1 uncultured Armatimonadia bacterium
TGGCCCTCCGTGAAGAAGACGCTGGAGTACGCGTGGGTGGCGTGGGACGCGGACCGCGACGGCGTGCTCGAGGGAGTCCATCACAACACCCTCGACATTGAGTACCACGGTCCGGAGACGGCGTGCGGGTCGATGTATCTCGCCGCCCTGCGCGCCGCCGAGGAGATGGGCCGACGTCTCGGCGACACGGAGGCGGCCGAGGCGTACCGCAGAGTCTTCGAGTCGGGCAGTCGCCTCTCCGACGAGCGCCTCTACAACGGGGAGTACTACATCCAGGCGCTGCCGCTGGGCTGCAAGGCCCCGTACCAGTTCGGGCCGGGCTGCCACATCGACCAGGTGCTCGGCCAGTGGCACGCGCGCATGCTGGGGCTTGGGAACCTCTACGATCCGCGTCGGATCCGGAGCGCCCTCACCTCGGTCTACCGGTACAACTTCCGGGACGACTTCTTCAGCCACCACAACCCGCACCGCGTGTACGCCATGAATGAGGACAAGGGCATGGTGATCTGCACGTGGCCGAACGGCGGGCGGCCCAAAGTGAGCGTCACCTACGCCTTCGAGTGCATGATCGGCTTCGAGTACCAGGCCGGCTCGCACCTGGTGTACGAGGGCTACCTCAAAGAGGGCCTCACGGTCTGCAAGGCCGTCCGCGACCGCCACAACGGCTGGAACCGGAACCCGTTCAACGAGTTCGAGTGCGGCAGCCACTACGCGCGGTCGCTCGCGAACTACGCGTACCTCCTGGCGCTGTCGGGCTTCCGGTACTCGGCGGTGGACAAGACCCTGTGGCTCAACCCGTTCGTCCATGCGGAGGACTTCCGGTGCTTCTTCTCCGTGCCGGGCGCGTGGGGGCTCCTGCACCTCGTGGGCGACCAACTCACCGTCCACGTCCACGAGGGCCATCTCGCGCTTGAGAAGCTCGTGCTCCGCGGCGAGGAGACGACGCCCACGACGAATCTCGTGATGGGCGGCGAGCCGGTGAGAGTGACGGGGTAGGGGCGCACGCACAGAGCGCTGGCGAGGGCGAAGGGAGGGGCCGCATGGGGAGGCGCGAGGTACGAGCGCCAGGGGCCCCGTCCGGCCTACTGCATGGAGCCGCGTGCCTCCGGCTCCACGTGTAGTCCGGGCGGATGACGATCGGGCCGGATGGATCGCTTCCCGCTCGTCCCATCGGGATGGGGGGGAATCTCGCGATCCCCCCTCCCAGACCACCGTGCGTGCGGGTCCGTACACGGCGGCTCGGTGGGTTAAGCCTTGGACGGAGCTTCCAGAGATGCCACGCCGAGTTGTTGGAGAACCGTGTTGTTCGTGGCGATGCGCAAGGCTTTGCTGAGAGCCATGCGCCAGGGGCCCTGGGAGGCGTGGAGGCGGACCTGCTCACCCGGCTGCAGCGAACCGAGGACCTCCGCCGTCGCCGACGGCTCCGCGCGCACCTCGGCGCCGGGGGCGAGCGCGTACAACGCGCTGCCGCCGGCCGCGGCGTCGGCTCGGGCAGAGGCGGCCACGAGGGCCAGTGCCCCGAGCAAGAGTGCTGTCGCTGTCCGCAAGCTCCGCATACGCCCGCTACCCCCGGAAGATCAGTAGAACCTCCGCGAGCCGCCGAAACTCCGCGAGCGGCCCGAGAGCGACTCCACGCGCACGGTCTTGCCGGTGCCGGGCGCGTGCACGTACTTGCCGTCACCGACATAGATGCCGACGTGCGAGCATCCCGGCCGGTAGGTGCCGAAGAAGCAGACGACATCGCCCGGCTGCAACTGCTCGTCCGGCACCGCCTTGCCGCGCCCGTCGGCCCAGATGTCCCAGGTCGTGCGCATCATCGAGATGCCCACTTGGCCGTGGGACCAGTAGACGAGTCCCGAGCAATCGAAGCCCTGGGACGGCGACTCGGCGCCCCATACATAGGGCTTGCCAACCTGCGAGAGAGCGAGTTCGGCGATGCGCTTCCCGATGCCCTGCGGGTCGCCCGCGCCGGCGACGACGGGAATCGACGGAGGGGCGGGAACCTGGTCGCCCTGAAGAGTCGGCGGATCGACGCGGGTGGCGCAGAGCGCCGCCAGGATCCAGCCCGCTTGGCCCGAACTCGTCGTGACCTTGAACCAGCCCGAGGCCTGGCCATGAATGGTCAGCACCGCCGGGCGACTCACCTTCGTCACTTTCGCGAACATGGTGCCCGGTCCGGCCCGGAGGTTGCAGTCGGTCTTGGTGACGACGCCTTGGTTGTCCGCGACACCCTCGAGCGTGCGGCCGAGTTCCGGGCTGTAGCTTGTCTCCGCCCTTTGCGACTCACCCCCGTAGGGGAGGATGCTGCCCGCGTGGCCCTCGATCGGCTCCGCCTTGAGATAGTCGCGGAAGACCCAGCCGATGTCGCCTCCGTGCACGTGGACCTGGGCCCAGTCCTCCTGGAGGTACATCAGATACACAGTCTTCCCACGCGTGAGAATCGCCATCGGCTCGTTCTCCGTGTCGGGTCCGGGGCGAAGATAGAGTTCCTCGACCCCCACGTGGCGGGCCTCACCCCACGCGTTGTCCGCTCCGGAGGCGGCGGGTCCGCCCAGCACCCCGCCCTGCGCCCCCGCGACGGGGGCGGAGCCGAGGTAGTCGCGATGGACCCATCCGATGGGGCCCTGGTGGACGTGCACCTTCACCCACTTGTCGTTCATCTGCATGAGGTACACACGCGTGCCGGTCTTCAGCTTCGCGATCGGCTCGGCGCCCGTGCTCGGGTTGGTGCGGAGATTGAGGGGCCCGTCCTTCACCCAGCGTGAATCGCCGTAGTAGCTTGGGCGCGCGTTCGCGGACGCGGAGCCCGCTGTTGAGGCGTCGGACGTGAGAAGCCACCCGGCCACCCAACCGAACTCGCCGTTCGAGGGAACGCGGATCTTGCGCCACTGGTCGGCGTTCGCTCCGCTCCGATTGCGGACGCGCACCGTGGCGTCGATGGTCCCCAC
>CAZCER010000680.1:0-1078 GCA_964497385.1 uncultured Armatimonadia bacterium
GAAGGAGCCGACCTCGTCACCCTCGCGGATGATGGCCCCCGCGCTGCACGAGACGCTCGTCCCGCGCTTCTCGACCACGAACCCGCGGCTGCTCGCGTAGGCGCTTGCACCGGCCCCGCAGCCGCAGCCGCCGCTGACGACGGCCTTCGGCGCGACCGCGCGCACCCCCGCCACCTCGGGCATGAGGAACGCCACGAGGTCCTCGATCGAGAGCCCCGCGATCCGGTCGTCCCAGAGCCCCTCGACCTCGGGAACGCCGCCGCCCTCGGGGAGTTCGATGAAGTCCGAGTCCGGATCGCCGACCTCCGCGAGCTTCGCCGCCGCCTCCCCGGCCGCCACGGCCTCTTCCTTGGTGAGCGCCGACGCGGACGTCCACGCGCACGCGCCGCGCTTGAACGCACGCACGCTGATGTAGGTGTAGGTGCGCGCCGTGATGTCCTTGATCGCGCCGAGTTCCAGGCTGACGGAGCGGTTCGAGCCCTCGGAAGCCACCGCGTCCGCGAAGTCGGCGCCTGCCTTCATCGCGGCGTCACAGGCCGCCTGAGCGGCGTCGGTAAGGTGTCCCATTGCCATCTCTAGCCCTCCTGTCCGCCGACGAGAATCTCACTCACCCGCATGTAGGGGCCGCCGCCGCTCACGGGCATCGATTGCCCGTTCTTCCCGCATGTGCCGCCGCCCCACGAGACCTCCCACTCTTTGGAGACCGCGTCCACCTTGTGGAGCGTCTCGAGGACCATCCCGCACATGCACACGTCGCGGACCATCTCGGCGAGTTCCCCGTTGCGGATCATCCGGCCGCACCCCGCGCTGAGCGTGTACTGGCCCTTCTCGCAGAAGACGTAGCCCCACTGGCCCTTCTCGAAGAGCACGCCGAGTTCGATCCCCCGAATCATGTCCGCGACCGGCGTCTCCCCCGCGTCCACGAGCGTGTTGCTCATCCGGACGATCGGCCGCATCGCGTGGCCGTCCGCCCGGGCGCTGCCGTTGGGGTGGACGCCCATGCGGCCCGAGGATTCGAGCGAGTGCATGAACCCCACGAGCTTGCCTTTGTCGATGATCCGGCGCTTGCGCCCCGCCG
>CAZCER010000680.1:1088-2944 GCA_964497385.1 uncultured Armatimonadia bacterium
GCCGTGCCCTCGTGATCGTACTCGAACGAGCCCCCCATGCCGGGCAAGGTGGAGTCGTCGCACACGCTGACGAGGTCCGACGCGACCTGGGTTCCGAGCTTCCCGTCGAGGATCGAGTCGCCCGCGAGCACCAGATCGGCCTCGGCGTTGTGGCCGAACGCCTCGTGGATGAAGACCCCCACGACCGACGGATGGAGCACTACCGGGAAGAGCCCCGCCGGCGCTTTCCGCGCGGAGAGAAGGTCCACCGCGCGCTGCGCCGCCTCGACGGAGAACTCCTCGGGAGTGATCGCGCGGATCTCCTCCCAGCCGGCGAGCTTCGCCCGGCTCTCGCTGCCCCTCTGCCGCACGGGCCCGTCCGCCGTGACCACCGTGCAGTACATCTGCACGCGCGTCTCCTCGGACTCGACGCAGCTCCCGAGCGTGTTGCGGACCGCCGTCCGCTTCACGGAGTCGAAGACCCCGACCATGGTGTTGGCGGCCTTCTCGCCCGCGACGCGGAGCATCTCCGCCTCGTGGGACCGCAGCACGTCCATCTTCTCCTGCTGGGGGATGGAGCGTGGGTCGATCTCACAAGGCGTCTTGGTGACAGCCGTGACGGGCTCGGAACTCGCGAGGTCGAACTCGAGCGTGGTCTCCGCCGCGTTCGCGGCGCGGACGGCTTCCTCGAGACACCGCGCCACGCTGTCCTTGTCGGTGGCGTTCGCCGAGGCGAAGCCCCACGCCCCGTCAATCAGAACGCGCACCCCCACCCCCTCCGAGCGCCCGCCCGAGAGCCGATCCGCCTTGCCGTCCTGCCTGCTGATGCCGGTGTAATCGCTGAGGACGATGCGCGCGTCGGCGTACGCGGCGCCGAGCTTCCGCGCCCGATCGCATGCCGCCTGTAGGTAGTCCCTCATAGACGCTCTCCCCTCTTGAGGCCGTGCGCGATTCCACACACCCGCCCCAGGCTCCTGCCGTCAGGATGGAGCGGCCAAATGGAAGGGGCCCGCGCCAGCGGGAAGGGATCCATCCGGCTCGGCACCTGCGGAACAACGCCTCGCACTCGCACGCAGCATCTCCTCTCCCCGCGCGAAGCGGTTGCGGGGAGCGGGTACCTCTTTGGTGCGCGCCGGAAGGGCGAGGGGAGGTGTCCTCCGCCGCGGCTCCGGATACTACAAGGGTGGTGGCTGGGCCGAAGGGAGTGTGACTGCCGATGGCCGGACCTTCAGTGGCGCGGCGCGGGGCGATGCCTCACATGGACCCCGCTTGGCTGAGCGCTGGGCTGTACGGGTCTGCCGTCGCGTTCGCGCTTGCGTGCTGCATGCACGCCGCGCTCGTCTTCGTGGACGCGGGCGTTGCCCCTGCATGGCCCGTGACGCGGGCCATGCGGATCGCGGTCATCAGCGCAGCCAGCCCCCTCCCGTGGCTCTCCCTCGCATCGGCCTCGCTGACGGGCTTCGCCGTCTGCGCTCGGGTCGCCTCACTTAGGTCGAGGCGAGCAGGGCGCGAACCGGTCCAAGAGGATGCTACTACTACTACTACTACGCCGCGACGCGCGCCCCGAACCCACACCGCTGCAGCACTTGCTCTGACGTGCGAGCTCTGGTTGGCGATCGGCGTGGTCAGCCTCCAGGCGCCGCGCTGGCGTGCGGAGTGCATCACGTCCGCGACCGTGGGGGATGACGCTGACGCGGTGAGAGCCTCTGCGCGCTTGGGGTACCGCGTGGATCTGCGCGACAGCAGCGGGGATACGCTTCTGCTCATCGCCGCGGCAAGTCACAGCCGCGCGGTCGTCGCCGTCCTGCTGAGCGCTGGAGCCGACCCCAATGCTGCCAACCGCGACGGCGTCGCCCCTCTCGACATGGCCGTGTTCC
>CAZCER010000681.1:0-2941 GCA_964497385.1 uncultured Armatimonadia bacterium
GCGCGAGGATGGCAATAAGCTCGTCTTCGACATCTCGCCCGATGGCGTGATCCTCTCGGCGGAGAGCCAGGAGATTGGGCACGCGAAGGAGCAACTCGCCGGCGTGCTCGAGGGCGAGAGCATCCAGATCGCGTTCAACTCGCGCTACCTCACCCAGGTGCTGGAGGTGCTCGAGTGCGATGAGGTCCGTCTCGAGTTGCGCGAGCCGGACACCGCTGGAGTTTTGAAGCCGGCGGGGTCGGACGACTACACGTATCTCCTGATGCCGATGGTGCTGCCGTAGGGCGCAGCCGACCGATAGACGAAGGCGAATCCGACCCCGTGCCCGATGGTGCGCGGTCGTTCCATACGTCTTGCGGGGCTGATGCGAGGGATGTGGAGCGGCCCGCGTGGAGCGTGGGTGCGACTTGCATCGCGCACATCGGAGAAGCGGAGGAACGCCCATGCCTAAGCCGTCAGACGACGGTCCGAACACCGCGCCTGAATTGTCCCTGCGCGCGGCGCTCGGTCGAGAAGCGATAACGCTCTTCGGCGCCCGGGCGCTCCGGATGTTCGCATACGGTCAGCTGGCGGTGGTTCTGTTCCTCTACCTCCGCGAACTCGGGTACTCCGAGGCCACGATAGGTCTTCTTCTCACGCTCACGCTGCTGGGCGACACCGTGGTGAGTCTTGCCCTTACCACGGTCGCCGACAGGCTTGGGCGGAGGCGGGTGCTCCTCTTCGGGGCGGGCCTGATGGTCGTTACGGGCCTCGTTTTCGCTTCCACGTCAAGCTTCTGGGTGCTGCTCCTCGCGGCGACGCTCGGGGTCATCAGCCCCAGCGGGTATGAGGTGGGCCCCTTCATCGCGGTGGAGCAAGCGTCGCTCAGTCAGACTGTGAAGGCTCAGGCCCGCACGAAGATCTTCGCGTGGTACAACCTTGTCGGGTCCTTCAGCACGGCGCTTGGCTCGCTCGGCGGCGGGTGGCTCTGCCAGGCCCTGCAGCACGCCGGGTGGGATGCGCTGCCGAGCTACCGGGTGGTTCTTGTGGGTTACGGGGCAGCGGGGCTCGGGCTTCTCGGTCTCTTCGCTTCCCTCTCTCCGCGTGTGGAGGTTGGCGCGACAGAAGCCGCTTCGAGCGGTCGCCTCGGGCTGGGGCGCAGCCGCAAGGTTGTCGTGAAGCTGGCGGGGCTCTTCTCCCTGGACGCCTTCGGTGGCGGCTTCGTCGTCCAGAGCGTTGTGTGCTATTGGTTCAGCCTGCGCTTCGGCGTGGAGCCGGGCTTGCTTGGGAGCATCTTCTTCGGGGCGAACATCCTCGCGGGGATCTCCGCTCTCTCCGCCGCGTGGATCGCCTCCCGGATCGGCCTCGTGAACACCATGGTCTTCACGCACCTTCCGTCGAACGTTCTTCTGATGCTGGTGCCTCTGATGCCGACGGTCGAACTCGCCATCGCGATGCTGTTGCTGCGGTTCAGCATCTCGCAGATGGACGTGCCGACGCGGCAGTCCTACACGATGGCCGTGGTCGCCCCGGAGGAGCGCTCGGCGGCGGCGGGCGTCACGGGCGTGGCCCGTACGGTCGGGGCGTCTCTCTCGCCGATGCTGACCGGGCCGATGCTCGCGAGCGCGGCGCTCGCCTCGGCGCCCTTCCTGGTGTCCGGCGGTCTCAAGATCGTGTATGACCTTCTCTTGTGGCGCGAGTTCCGGCGCGTAGCCCCCCAAGAGGAGAGAGGGGAAGCGTAGGACTGGACCCCGGGCATGCGACGCGGGGCGCTGGCCACGGTCACGGACGCCCGGCGCCCGCAACGTGCGGCAGCGAGCGCGCGGAAGCCGATCGGCTGGCGGCGGTGGATAGACCGCTGCTTCCTCATCCAGAAGTGGGGTGACCAGCCGCGCGCAACGAGCGAGTCGTGGGAGATCGACTGCTTGCGCGCGTTCGACTCGTTCCGCAAACCCTCGGGCACGCACGGACTGCTCGGCGCCAAGTACGCCTCGACCAACCTCCCGCACATGGATGCCCACACGAAGCGCCGGCCGAGGGAGGCATCCGAGAGCTTCATGTAGGTCGCGAGCGGGTGGTGGGGCCGGCCGCCCGGCCCCCTGCCCCACCGGCAGCTCCACCGCCTCGCCGCGATCGGCGGAGAGACGCCCTCGGCTCGCTCTGCGCTCCCCTACGCGATTGCGTCGTCGATTGCGTGCGGATTGCGTTATTCGGCACGCCCGAAAGCGTGCTGTGGCGCGCCTCCGGGGCCGGGATTGCTTCGGAATTGCGCCATTATTGCATTATGACTGCAGTGTTCGCGGCGGGAGAAGGCACGGGCTCCGACGCGCCCGTGGGTCCCGAGCCGCTGCCCTCCAGAGCAGTGCGGGCCATCTCACCCCGCTCACCTCACCGGCAGTTCCACCGCCTCGCCGCGGTCGGCCGAGAGGAGCCCGGCCTCGAGGATCTCCTGCGCGTTCCGGCTCACGATCGGGTTGCAGGTCCCGCGGATCTCCGCGCCGGTCTTCAGGCACTCGATGAAGTGCTCGGGGCCGTTCGAGTACCCGGCGGGCATCGGGGCCGGGTCGATTTCCTTCGGCTCCTTGCCTTCCTGATGGAGGACAACTTTGCCGTTCAGCACACCCACGGAGCCGCTCGAGCCGTAGGCGATCGGGTTCGGCTCCCACGCGGCGATCTTCTGGGTCCAGGAGGCCTCGGCGACGCCGAGAGCGTGCTCGTAGTGCATGAGGTTCGCGCCGTAGTCGTCGGCGAGGTCGTAGTCCTTCACAAGCTTCGCGCGGAACCCGATGCAGCGCTTCGGGAGCCCGAGGAAGTACGCGTTCATCACCGACGCGTAACAGCAGTAGTCCATGAAGGCGCCCGCCCCGTTGAGTTCCTCGTCGTAGAGCCACTCCCAGAAGTACTTGGAGCATCCGATCTCGCGCGGGCCGTTGTGGGCGGCGCGGTACTTCAGGTAGAAGAG
>CAZCER010000682.1:0-2936 GCA_964497385.1 uncultured Armatimonadia bacterium
CCGGCCGAGTAGCGGCCTCAAGAGCCAACAAGGCAGGTCGCGAACGCCGCCGCCCGAATGGCTTCGGGTCGGAGGTGTCCCTATGCGTTGGCTCGTGCCCGCGTCGCTCGCGATCGGCTCGCTCGCATCCCTGCCGTGCAGCCCTGACGAACCGGCCCGGGATTACGGCTGGCCCACCCCTACGCCGGAAATGAGCCCGTGGGCCTACTGGTGGTGGATGGGGAGCGCCGTGGACCGCGAGGGCCTCACGGCCGAGATGGAGGCCTACTCCGCCGCCGGCATGGGCGGGCTTCACATCATCCCGATCTACGGCGCCAAGGGCTGGGAGGACCGCTACGTCCGGTATCTGACCCCCGAGTGGATGGACCTCATGGGACACGCGGTCTCCGAGGCGCGCCGCGTCGGCATGGACTGCGACATGACCCTCGGCACGGGTTGGTGCTTCGGCGGGCCGTGGATCTCCGATGCGGACGCGAACTCCTTGGTGCGCCACTCGGTGCACCGACTTGCCTCCGGTAGACCGATGGAGAAACGCTTCGACAGGACCGTCCATCAGGCCGTCGTCGCCTACGGCCCGGACGGGCGGATCATCGACGATCTGCTCGACCGCGTCGGCCCCGACGGCCGGATCGACTGGGTCGTGCCCGAAGGTGAGTGGACGCTCTACGTGGTCTGGCAGGAGCCGAGCGGCCGAGACGTGAAGCGCGCCGCCCCCGGCGGCGAGGGCTGGATGGCGAACCCGATCTCGCGACGGTCCATGGAGAGCCACCTCGCCGCATTCAGCAGGGCGTTCGACGCCCACGACGGGCCTCTCCCGCGCGCCGTCTACCACGACAGCTTCGAGTACGAGAACAACTGGTCGCCGGGGTTCCTCCGCGAGTTCGAGCGCCGGCGGGGCTACCGGCTGGAGCGCTGCCTGCCGGCGCTGTTCGGCGAGGGCCAGGAGGACGTCGCGCCGCGCGTGCTCTGCGATGTGCGGGAGACCATTTCCGACCTTCACATCGAGTCCTACATCGAGCCCTGGGTCGCGTGGGCCCACCGCCGTGGCCTCCGGACGCGGAACCAGGCCCACGGCAGCCCGACCAACCTGCTCGACTGCTACGCCGCCGCCGACATCCCCGAGACCGAGCAGTTTCACAACGACGGGGATGTGTTCTTCTCGAAGCTCGCCTCAAGCGCAAGCCACGTGGCGGGTCACAGGCTCTCGGCCTCCGAGACCTGCACCTGGCGGAACGAGCACTTCAGCACCACCCTCGGCGAGTGCCGCGGCACGGTCAACAACCTCCTCGTCGCGGGCGTCAACCACGTCCTCTTCCACGGAACCGTCTACAGCCCGGAGTCCGAGCCTTGGCCCGGTTGGTGCTTCTACGCGTCGACCCAGTACAACCGCCGGAACAGCATCTGGCGCGACGCTCCCGCGCTGAACGCCTACATCACCCGCGCCCAGTCCGTACTGCAGTCGGGTGAGCCCGACAACGACGTCCTCCTCTACTGGCCCATCCACGAGATGTGGCAATCGACCGGCGACATCGCCATGAAGCTGACCGTGCACAGCCCGTGGAGAGACGGGAAGCCGGCGTTCGAGGTAGCCCAGGACCTCTGGCGCCTCGGCTATGGGTATGACTATGTCTCCGACAAGGGGCTCGCCTCGGCGTTGGTGCGCGACGGGCTGATCGTCACGCCCGGCTCGCGATACAAGACGGTGCTCGTACCGCCGTGCGCCCTGATGCCCGCGGAAACGGCACGGCAACTGCGCGACCTGGCCGACGCGGGCGCCACGGTGCTCTGGATGGACATGCCCGACGACGTACCGGGGCTCGGGCGTCTGGAGGAGCGGCGCGTCGCTCTCCGAGAATCGCTCGGAGGGCTGCACTGGGTCCGCGAGTGCGGCGCGATGCGTGCGCGGGTCGGGGCGGGGAGCTTCGTGCTGGGCTCCGACGTCGGCGCGCTTCTAGACGCGGCGAAGGTCAAGCGCGAACCGGTGGTCGACCACGAGGGCGTCTGCCTCCTCCGGAGGCGGCACGAAACGGGGCGACACTACTTCATCGTCAACTTCGGGGAGAACGCCCTCGACGCAGGAGTCCCGCTCGGGACGCCGGCGAGGTCGGTTGAGATCATGGACCCGATGACCGGCAAGGTCGGGGCCGCCCGGATGGATCGGGACGAGCGCGGCCGGCCGCTCGTGCGGCTTCAGGTCCTCCCAGGTGAGACGCTCCTGCTCCGCACCTTCGAGGACCGCGACTCGCTCCCGCTCGAGCCCTGGCCCTATACAACAGCAGTCGGCGCGCCGTCGGTTGTCGTAGGCCCCTGGTCGGTGGAGTTCGTCGAGGGAGGGCCGGGGCTGCCCGAGCCGTTCGCCGCGGACGGCCCTGTCCTCTGGACCGAACGCGGCGACGCCGAAGCCGACCGCTTCGCCGGCACGGCGCGCTATTCCGGGCGGTTCGACGCGCCGGAGGGCGCCGGCCGGTACGCACTCGACCTCGGCGAGGTGCGGGATAGCTGCCGCGTCACGCTGAACGGCGAGCGCCTCGGGACCCTGCTCGGGCCCGGTTTCGCGCTGCCGGCGGTGCACCTTACGGCCGAGGGGAATGCCCTCGAGGTCGAGGTCACGAACGTCGCCGCGAACCGCATCCGCGACATGGACATCCGCGGGGTGGAGTGGAAGAAGTTCCACGACATCAACTTCGTGAACCTGAACTACCGGCCCTTCGACGCCTCCGGCTGGCCCGTCCGCCCGGCAGGCCTCCTCGGGCCGGTGACGCTGACGAAGGTCGAGGTGGGGTAGGCGACCATGCCGAGGGCGCATGGGCGGCGGTGAGCACCGTCCATGGCGAAGAGCCCCACCGAGGAGCGAGATAGACCGCGGTCCCTGCCCCCGGCCCCGCCCGCGAACCGGGCCTCGGAATGGAGGCGGGCCTCCGGCGCGAAAGCCCTAT
>CAZCER010000683.1:0-2928 GCA_964497385.1 uncultured Armatimonadia bacterium
CCCTACAACTCCTCCCGGGCCGGGTCGTCCCCGCACACAAGGTAGTGGTGTTGATGTGTATTAAGACCTAAAGACCTTACTACCGTTAGTGTGTGGATACTGTGCTCTATCGCGACCGGAGCCCGATGCATCAATGCTTTTCGCTGTGGAGAACTCGGTGTGAGAACGGGCCGCGTATTCCGTGCTGTCCACGGGGCCTCCTTCTCCACAGGTCGCCCACAGCTTCTTCAACACCCGGTCCACAGCCACTAGTTCGACGTTCCGCGGCCGAGACGATCGCTGATCTCGGTCACCATCTGCTCAAGCGAAGAGTCCTCGGTCAGCATCGACTGCACCTTCTCGCAGGCGTGAAGCACCGTCGAGTGGTCTCGCCCGCCGAACTCCGAGCCGATGAGCTGCAGCGACCGGTCTGTGAGCTTGCGCGCGAGGTACATGGCCACCTGCCTCGGAACGACGAGGTTCTTCTGGCGCGACTTGCCGCGGATCTCTTCCTCAGTAACCCGGAAGCGTTCGCAGACGGCGGCCCGGACCGCGGGAATGGTGACCTCTCTGGCGCTGTGCCCAAGAGAGAAGTCCATGAGGCACGACTTGGCAAGTTCGATGTCGACGGGCCGGCCCTCAATGGAGGCGGTGTAAAGAACGCGCCGCAGCGCGCCCTCCAGCGCCCGGATGTTGGATTGCACAAGGTCCGCGATGTAGATGATGACGTCGTCCGGAACGTGCGCTCCGGTTCGGTCGGCCTGAGAGAGCAGGATGGCCTGGCGCGTCTCCTGATCGGGAGGCGCAATATCCGTCATCAGACCCATCTCGAAGCGAGACTTGAGGCGATCGTCGATGAGTTGGAGTTCCTTCGGCGGGCGATCGGACGAGATCACGATCTGGCGTCCGCTCTCATAAAGGGCGTTGAAGGTGAAGAAGAACTCCGATTCCGTGCGGGTCTGCTCCTTGGACGCGATGAACTGGATGTCGTCAACGAGCCACACATCGACTCTGCGGTAGCGCTCCCGGAAAGCTTCGGTCTTCTGCTCCCGGATGGCCTGCACCACGTGCTGCAGGAAGACCTCGCCGCTGATGTACACGACCTCCGCGGACGGATCCTTCGCTTTGATGTCATGGCCCACGGCTTGCATGAGATGGGTCTTCCCGAGGCCCACTCCTCCGTAGATGAAAAGCGGGTTGTACGACTCGCCGGGATGCGCGGCCACGCTCTGCGCGGCGGCGTGCGGGATGCGGTTGCTGGGGCCGACTACGAAGTTCTCAAAGGTGTAGCGCGAGTTGAGGGGCGTGGCGCCGAACTGGGTCGTCGTTTTGGGCGGGGCTGGACGGATCGGCTGCACCACGCGTGGGGCCTCGCTCATCTCGAGAGGCCTGTCCTCCGAAGGGGTCACGACGAAGGACACATGCACGCTGCGCCGGAGCGCGTCGGACATGCACTCCGCTAGCATCTCCCCGAGATGCAGCTCCAAATACTTCGCCTGGTACGCGTTCGGCGCGGCGACGACGACGCGGTCGCCCCGCAACTCCATCGGTACGAGGGCGGGCAGCCAGATGCCTGCGGGGCTGTCGTGCAGCGCGCGACGCTGCAACTCCCCTATGGCTCTGGTCCACGCCTCTTCAAGTCTCTGATCGCTCATGCCCCGCTGCGCGAACTCCATGTACCGTATTCAGTCCTTTCCCTCGCACCCCATGTCGCGCCAGTCGGCCGCGGTCAGCGGCCGGCGTCGTTGCGTTCGTCGGACCCTTGTCCGTCTTCGCCGGACCCAACCCTCGGCCCGGCGGCCCGCAGAATGCGGTGCACCTCCTGCGCGCCCTCCGGCGTGATCTGGCGCTTCCCGCGTCCGCCGTAGAACACGAGCCCCGCTCGCTCCAAGCGCTCCAGATCGCGGTACGCCGTCGCGAGCGAGCAGCCGATCTCCCGAGCGATGTCGGAAGGGCCGTACTGCCCCTCGCCGGCCATCACGAGAAGCGCTTGGCGCTGGCGGTCGTTAAGGCTGGAAGGCGCCTCACGCCCCTCCGCTCGGATGCGCATCTCATCGCGGAGGCTCCCTCGTCGGGAACGCAGCGTCACCACGGTTCCCCCGGCGACGTTCGTCTCAAGCACAAGCTCACCGCCCGAACGCGTCACATTCTCCTGCGCCACCGCCAGGCCGCTGCCCACGCCCTTCACCACGCGCCGCGCGGCCGCGGAGGCCCCGCTGAAGCCCGGACGGACCGCCAACTTCGGATCCTCTATCCCGCGACCGTGGTCCGACACAATGATCTCCCGACCCTCGTCGAGGACGCTTACCGTCGCGCCGGCGAACCCGGCGTGAATCAAGTTCTCAATGACCTCACGGATCGCCAGAAAAGACGGTGCACCACCAAGGTCCCGTGATTCCGAATAGACCGTAGCCGCAGCGCGCTCGATGACTTCACCCGCGTCGGATCCTCCGATGTCGAGGATCCGCGGCGGATCGGCGACATCGTGGTAAACGGCAATTCGGACGCCCACCCGCCCGACCTCCGAACGATCGTTCGCGCCTCGGGCGGCCTCGATTCCGTCAGTGTGAAAGGCTTTCACCTTCACCCGAAGCCGCCTGAAGGGCAAGGTCGGGACGGATGCCTCGGACGGAACCGAGGAAGGGCGTTTCACCTTTATGTGGCGCACTTCAAAGCCCCCTTCGCACTCAAGCCCGGCACGGCGGCCGGTCGCCTGGAAATGCTTCCGAAAGGGTGGAAAGACCTGTGGGAATGTGGATAACCCTTGGGGGGCGCGAAGGGCCAAGTGACGCCCAAAACGACCTTGTCAGGACGGTTCGCGTGTGCCAGAGACGGGCCGCAAACGGTTCCGGTACGCGGGTTCGCGGCCAGGTGGGGGGAGTTATCCACAGACTTATCCACGACTGTGGAGAAGATTCCCAGCATCTTTTTGTGGCTCCCTAGCGGCCT
>CAZCER010000684.1:0-2926 GCA_964497385.1 uncultured Armatimonadia bacterium
GCGCCAGACCTCCAGGAAGCCGCGAGCCTTCTCGTCGATCCCGAACTGGGAGTCGAGGAAGTTGTTGTAGATGCTCCCGAACACGCCGTCGCAGACCGCGATGCAGGCGACGGCGGCCAGGAAGCGAGCGAACTCGGGATGCACCCCGCGGGCGCGGGACGCGAGCTTTCGGAAGGGCATTCCCGCTGGTTCGGCGCGCCGTCGGCATTCCCTCCCGCCGCTTCGGCCGCAAGGGTTTCCCCGCGGGCCGCCGAAGACGCGAGGCAGGTGGGGGGACTTCGATGCGCCATGAGAGCCGGGACATGTCCGAGCGGAGGCTTCAGGAGAGCGCTGACGGGCGGCCGGGCCGAGGAGCGGGCCGTGTGCTTGTCTTCGGCGTGGGTGAGGCGTTGTACGCGTTCGAGGCTTCCGGAGTCGCGTTCGTGGCGGGCTCCCCTCCAGTCACGCGCGTGCCGCAAGGCCCAATGCACCTCCTGGGAGTGGCGTCGTACCGAGGCGGGGTGGTCCCCGTGGTGGACCTCGCGCGCCTCATGGATGTGGGCGTCACGAGTAGGCCGGAAGGCTGGTGCGCCGTGTTCGTTGCGCACGACGGCCACACGGTGGGCGTGGCGGCCGAACGCACCCTTGGCGTGGTCACGCTGCCCCTCGACGACCTCTGCCCGGCGCCGGACGTCCATCTCGGGGTGCTCCAGGCCCTGCGTTGCGCGAAGCTCGCGGACGGGCGGCTGGCCACGGTGCTGGATCATGTGCGCCTGGTGGAGTTCGACCGTTCGTTGGAGCGCCAGGGCGCTCTCCCTCGCACGCGAGCGCCGAGGGGACGCCTCTGATGTCTTTCGACCGCGGAGCGTTCCTGCCCGAGTTCCTATCCGAGGCCGAGGAGCGGCTCGGTCGCATGGAGGCTCTGCTCCTTGGGGCGGAGCGCGGCGAGACCGCGGACGGCGACCTGGCCTCCCTGAAGCGCGAGGCCCACACGCTCAAGGGCGCCGCGGCCATCATGGGCTTCCCGGAGTTGTCGAGAGCGTTTCACCGTCTCGAGGACATGATCGAGGCGGCCTGGCGAGAGCCGGCGAGGCTCCCTTCGGGCACGGCGGCGGCGCTTCTCGACGGGCTGGACGCCCTGGCGCGGATCGTGCGGCGCGCGGGCGAAAGCGAGGATGCCGAGGCCGACGCCGCGGCGCTCGCGGAGCGCCTCAGCCCTGAGTTGCTCCAGGCCGCCCCTCCGCCGCGACAAGCGGTCCAAGCCGCGCCGGCGGCCGCTCCCCCCTCGTCGGGTCCTCTCGACTCTCGCGAATCGGAAGAGCTTGCCGCGCCGCCCGCGCCCACGCCGCCGAGGGGACGTCGCGTCCCGCCGCCGCCCACACGCGCGCGGCGGCGCGCGAGCGGGGGCTCCTCGAGCGCGGAAGGGGACGCGGCTCCGCTCTCCTCCACTCCACCGGAGGCGCCCCGCGGCTCGTACCAGGCGGACCCCGCCGTCTCGCGGCCCACCGTCCGTGAACCGGCCGATGTGGAGGCGGCGCCGGCCGGAGCGGCGGTTCGCGTTCCGGAGCCGGTCGGCGATCTGGTGCGGGTGAGCACGCGGATCCTGGACTCGCTGATGCAGCACGCCACCGAGGTGCGGACCGCGCACACCCGCCTGGACGGGCACGAGCGCGCGCTTCGGAGGCTGATCGGGGATCTCGGCGAGTTGGCGACGGCGTGCGACGGCGTCTCGGAGCGGATCGGACGCGCGGGCCAGAGTCCCGCCGACGCTCAAGAGTTGGAGCGGGCGAGCCGTGACGTGGCCGAGCGCTCGCGGCGCCTGGAGCAGACGGCGAAGGATCTGGTGACCGGGTATTCCCAGGACCAACTGCACTCCGCGCTCGCGTCGCAGCGCCTCCTGGAGGAGGTGCAGGCGGCGCGTCTGGTGTCGATCGCGACGGTGTTCGATGTGTTCCCGCGAGCGGTTCGAGACCAAGCGACGCGGTCGGGCAAGCGCGTGCGGCTGGTGGTTGAGGGCTCGGAGACGCGCCTCGACAAGTCGCTGGTGGAGGGCCTGCGCGAGCCGCTGACGCACCTCATTCGCAACGCCGTCGACCACGGCATCGAGCCGCCCGCCGAGCGCATGGCGTTGGGAAAGCCGGAGGAGGGCCGCATTCGGCTGCGCGCCGCGCGCCGCGAGGGCACGGTCGTGATCGAGATCGAGGACGACGGCAAGGGCATCGACCCCCAGATGATCCGGGCGAAGGCGATCGGCCAGGGACTCATCACTCCGACCGAGGCGGAGGCGATGAGCGAGAGGGATCTGGTGGACCTCATCTTCCTGCCGGGCTTCTCGACGCAGAGCCAGGTCACCGAGATCTCGGGCCGCGGAGTCGGGATGGACGCGGTGCGCCACATGCTCGACTTCCTCAACGGACGCATTGAGGTCCAGACGGAAGTGCACGCCTACACCCGCACCGTCATCGAACTCCCGCCCACCGTGTCGATCGTGCGCGGGTTGCTGGTGAAGTGCGACGGCGACTGGTACGCGGCGCCCGCTTCGGCGGTGGAGACGGTCACGACTCTCGAGGATTGCGGGCCCGTGGCGCGACCGGACGGACCGGGCGCGTGGTACAAGGGCAAGGCCGTGCCTGTCCGATCTCTGCGGGCCGTCTTCGGGCTGTCCGAGACCCGGCGGGCGGAGGGCCCGCCGCTCGTGATCCTTCGCGGACCGGAGCGTCTCACGGCCATCCTCGTGGACGAGGTGGAGCCTCAGACCGAGTTGGTCGTCCACGGCTTGCGTGGATCGGCCTCCGTGAGCCGGCTCTTCAGCGGGGCGTCCACGCTGCCTTCGGGCGAGGTGGCGCTGATTCTCGACGTCGCGGCCGTGAGCGGCTCCTGCTCGCGGTCCAGACCGGCCGCGCTGGGAGCCGGGGTCGCTCGCGTGCTGCTGGTGGAGGACGAGCGC
>CAZCER010000685.1:0-2912 GCA_964497385.1 uncultured Armatimonadia bacterium
GCCGGATCGAGATCTTCGGACCGGAAGGACGCGTTCGGCATCCACGGGTTTGCGTGGATCTTCCCGATCGCATGGGTCCGGTATCCCGCGCGCCGGAGAGCGTCCACCGAGGTGGGAATCTGCGCCGGCAGCGGCACGCCGTTACAGCGGACGCCGTGTCCGCGCGGCGTCAGGCCGGTCAGCCAGGTGGCCCGCGTCGGCATGCACAGCGGATGCACCGAATAGCACCGGTCGAACCGCACCCCTTCGGCGGCCAGGCGGTCCAGGTTGGGGGTCGGCGAGGCCGGATGTCCGGCGCAGCCCAGGAGATCGTACCGGAACTGGTCGGCGACGAAACAGAGAATGCCGGGCGGCCTCGATGTCGCGGAGTCGCCGCTCCCGCCCTCCCGAATCCCGGCCGGAGAAGCGTTCATTTCCCTCACTTCTTGTCCATGAAGGCGGTGGTTTCCCCTTTGGCCCCTTCGGGATACTCGACGATCCGGACCTCGACCCTTCCGACTTGGACCACGTCCCCGGATTTGAGGAGGCATTCGGATACCGAATGGCCGTTGACGCAGGTCCCATTGGTGCTGCCGAGGTCCTCGATCACCCATCCCCCCTCGATCCAGCGAATCAGACAATGCGGCCGGGACACGCTGCGGTCGCGGATCTGGATGGTCGTATCCTCAACGGCCCTGCCGACGACATTGTTGATCTCGGGTCGAAGGCGATACGATTCCCCCTCCTGCTCCCCCGTCATGACGGTCAATCGCCAAGCCATGGCAGTCCTCCAAGCCCGTCGATAAAGCCTATCTTCAACATGCAGGCCCTTCGTGTCAACCATCGGAACGTGCGCGAGGTCTTTACCCTGGATTATTGACCGCGGAGGCGCAGTCGGCCTTGTCGGCCGTTCGGCCCTCCTGTCTCGACAACGTTCACGACAACGATTCCCCCCGCCGCAACTTGCCACGCCCCGAGGGGCGGGGTCCCCGCGTCATCGAATCACAGCCCGCCGGCCGTTCCGCCGAATCGCCAAAAGCGCTCGCTCCTGCTAGAATCGCATCCCTCGGCGGGCGGCCTCTTGGAGTTCCGGATTGTTGGCAGTTTCGGTCAAGACAATGGATTGCGCGCCGCAGCCCGCATCTCCGCCCCCTCTCGCGGCGGATTCGCGCGAGGGAGCCGTCCACTTCGTCGGCATCGCCGGCATCGGCATGAGCGCCCTCGCCCACATCCTGTACGGACAGGGGGCGCCGGTCAGCGGTTCCGACCGGTACCTGGACCTGGGACAGGCCCATCATCGGATCGAGAAGCTGCGCGCTCTCGGGGTCCGGCTCTTCCCGCAGGACGGGTCCGGTGTGAGTCCCCGCACGCGCCGGGTGATCGTCTCGACGGCGATCGAGCAGGAGAACCCGGACATCGTTCGCGCGCGGACTCTCGCGATCCCCATCGCCCATCGTTCCGAACTCCTGGCCGAGCTCTTCCATCGTTGGGGGTCCCGCGTGGCCGTGACGGGCAGTTGCGGGAAGACGACGGTGACGGCGATGATCGGGTGGATTCTGAACGTGGCCGGGCTGGACCCGACCGTGATCAACGGCGGCGTCATGCGCAATTTCGAGGGGACGGCGTCCGTGGGCAACGCCGTGGCCGGCCGCGGCGATGTCGGCGTCATCGAGGCCGACGAGAGCGACGGGACCTGCGCGCTGTACCGGCCCACGGTCGGCGTGGTGAGCAGCATCGCCCGAGACCACCAGGAGACGGACCGAATCCTCGAACTGTACCGGCATTTCGTCGCCGGCACCGAGAGGGTCGCGGTGCTGCACGAATCGTTGCGGCGGGAGTTCGACCACGCCCGGCGTTGTCGAGTCGTGACGTTCGGCCTCGAACCCGAAGCGGACATGCGCGCCCAAGAGGTGCGTTGCGGCGCCGACGGCTCGGAGTTCCGGACGGACCTGGGCCGGTTCCGGCTGAACGCGATCGGGCTTCACAACGTGCGCAACGCGCTGGCGGCGCTGGCGGTCTGCCGGGAACTTGGGACGCCCGCCGACGCGGCGGCCGAAGGGCTGGCGACGTTTCAGGGCGTCGAGCGCCGGCTCGAGGTCCTCGGCGTCCCCCGGGGCGCGCGCGTGTACGACGACTACGCCCACAGTCCCGCCAAGCTGCGCGCGGCCATCGAGGCGGCCCGGGCCGCGGGGGCCGTCCGCATCCTCGCCGTGTTCCAGCCGCACGGCTTCGGCCCGGCGCGTTTCATGCGAGAGGAGCTCGCCGCGACGCTCGCCCAGACGTTGCGCGACCGGGACCGCCTGTGGCTGTTGCCCATCTACTATGTGGGGGGCACCGTGGCGCAGGACATCTCCTCGGACGACCTGGCCGCCGAGTGCCGGCGGTCGGGAGCGCGCGTCGAGGCGGCGCCCTCGCGCGAGTCGCTCGTCGAGGCGCTGGCGGACGAAGTCGGGGCGGGGGACGCGGTGCTGGTCATGGGCGCCCGCGACGACACGCTGTCGGACCTGGCGCTCGGCATTGTGCGCCGCCTTGCCGCGGCGGCGGGGCGATGATTTCGGGCGCGTCTCCGTCCGGCGCCCGGCTCGTCGTGTGCGACGTGGACGGGGTCATCTTCCGCGGGCAGTTTCTGCTCGCCCTGTCCCGCCGGCGCGGCGTGCGGGCGTGGCTGGGCTCGGCGCGCGATTGCCTGTTGTACGAATGGGGCAGGTTCTCTCTCGAAGAGTTGCTTCGCCGCATTTACGGGCGCGCCGCCGGACTGCCGGAGGGGGCGTTGCGGGAGGCTTACGGCCGGCTTCCCCTCACCCCGAACGCCGGCGAGACGGTCCGCGCGCTTCGCGAGGCCGGGCACGAGGTCTGGCTCGCGAGCGCGGGCGTCCCCCAGGCGATCGTCGACGATCTCGAGGCGCGCAACGCCGCCGACGGCGGCGCGGGGA
>CAZCER010000686.1:0-2910 GCA_964497385.1 uncultured Armatimonadia bacterium
ATGCCGACGAAGCAGAAGATCAAGAAGGTCGACGAACTCAGGGCGATCGCGTCCGAGACGTCGAGCGTGCTCGTGGTGGGCTATCGCGGCCTGAACATGCCGAAGTTCGAGAGGCTCCGCAAGGCGCTCCGGGACGCCGGCGGCACGATCACGGTAGTGAAGAACTCGCTGTTCCGGATCGCCGTTCCGGGTTCCGAGATCGAGGCCGCCGCGGGCATGCTCGAGGGGCCGTCCGCGATCGTGGTCGGTCCGGACGCGCCGGCTCTGGCGAAGGCGCTCATGGACTTCGCCAAGACGGAGCCCGGCCTCACGATTCTCGGCGGCGTGCTGGACGGACAAGCCATCGCGAAGGATCGCGTGGAAGCCGTAGCGAGCATTCCGCCGCGCGAGGTGCTGTACTCGCTGCTCGTGGCCGGACTCGAGGGTCCGATCTCCGGACTGGTCAACACGCTCAAAGGCACGATCTCGAAGCTCGTCTACGCGCTCGAAGAGATCGAGGACAAGAAGAACGCCGCATAGCGGCCCCGCCCCGCCAACGCCCGGGGCGCACAGGAGGATGGAGACAGCATGACCAAGGAAGAGTTTCTCGAAGCGATCGACAAGATGACGGTCCTCGAACTCCACGAGTTGGTCGAGGCCCTGAAGGAGAAGTACGACGTCACCGCGGCCGCCCCGATGATGATGGGCCCGATGATGCCGATGGCGGGCGGCGAAGCCGCTGCGGAGGAGAAGTCCACCTACGAGGTCGTGCTCTCGGAAGTCGGACAGCAGAAGATCGCGGTCATCAAGGCCGTCCGCGAGGCCACCGGCCTCGGGCTGAAGGAGGCCAAGGAACTCGTCGACGCCGCTCCCAAGGCCATCAAGGAAGACGCGACCGAGGAAGAGGCCAACAAGCTGAAGGACGCGCTCGAGGCCGCTGGCGCAACGGTCGAACTCAAGTAGACGACCGCATAGCGGAGCGAACACGCGGGGCGTTCCCGGAAGCCGGCCCATCGGGGCGGGTGGGGGAGCGCCCCGTTTTCCATGTACGGGCAACGAACAGAGGACGTGACCTCGGGCCGGCCGAAAGCGTCTATGCCGCTCGACACACCGTTCTCGGAGGTGACGCATGGCACTCGATCTGCCGCCCGCGCCGGACCAGGCATGGGCGCGCCCTCGCTCGAGCCGTGAGGGGTGCTGGGTAGCGGCACTGCTCGGTGGACTGGCCTTGCTAGGAGCGCTTGCGTGCGGGGGCGTCGTGGCGCTGATGTCCTTCTCGGTCGGCCAGCAGTCGCAGATGGCGGGGCGCGATCTCGATCCGTTCTTCCAGGCTCTCGTCGATGAAGACTATGAGCGAGCCGCGGGCCTCGCGGGGAAGGACGTCGATCCCCGGCGCCTGGAGGAGATCGTCGAGTACCGCGTCGGCGCCCCGCTGGAATCTTTCTCCATCCGGCCGGGCACGTTCAGCATGGACATGTCGACTTTCCCGGAAGAGCCGGGGATGATCGTCACGTATGACCTCAAGGGGTCGCGCGAGGAGTCGTCCGTGGAGGTCCATGGCGTGGGGGCCCCCGGTGCTCCCGGAGGCGCGATCCGCATACCCGAGTGGAGCTTCGCGCCCGAAGCGGCCGCGGTCGCCGGTCCGGAGAGGGCGGACGGGCGGGCCGAGCGCGACGACCGCTCCGCAATCGGCGAACCGACGGAGACCGTTGTGCTCACCGATCCGGGCCTTCGAAAGATGGAGGTCATCCGTGTGCTGCGTGAGGAGTTGGATCTCGGCCTGGCGGAAGCCAAGGACCTCGTGGACAGCGCCCCGGCTGTCGTGGCCGAGGACATCCCCGGCGCGGAGGCGGACGCCCTGATGGACGCGCTGCACGCCGCAGGTGCATTCGCGGAGTTGGAGTAAGGCTTCCCCGCGCGGGCCCGAGCGGCCCGCCCAACCGATGAGGAGCGCAGAGCCCCATGACAAGGAGAGGTTTCGTGCAGACGTCAGTAGGGATCGCGGCGGCCGCCGCGAGTGTCGGCTTCGCCCAGCCGAATGAGGAGAAGACCTGGAAGAAGGCCTTCTGCTACGGGATGATCGCGCCGGGTGAGAGCGACCGCGAGAAGATCGAACTCGCGGCGCGGATCGGGCTCGACGGCCTGGAGATGTCGCCGACCGAAGACATGGCGCGCGTCGCCGAGGTCCGCAAGATCGCCGAGGACAACGGGATCGCGCTGCACTCGATGATCTTCGGCGGGTGGGACGCGCCGCTCTCGAGCCCGGATCCCGCTGTGATCGAGAAGGGGCTTTCATGGCTCTCGCTCCAGCTCGAGGTCGCGGCGGCGTACGGGGCGAACAACCTGCTGCTTGTCCCGGCGGTCGTGAACGCGGATGTCTCGTACTCGGATGCGTACAAACGTTCGCAGGAGAACATCCACAAGGTTCTGCCCAAGGCGGAGGAGACCGGCGTCGTCATCTCGATCGAGAACGTCTGGAACGGGTTCCTCCTGAGCCCGGTGGAGTTCGCGCGCTACGTGGACGAGTTCGAGAGCCCCTGGGTGAAGGCGTACCTCGATGTGGGCAACATGGTCGCTTATGGCTGGCCGGAGCACTGGGTCGAGGCGCTCGGCCCGCGCATCAACCGCGTCCACCTGAAGGACTACAAGAAGACCGGCCGGTACGACGGCAACTTCGTGAACCTCCGCGAGGGAGACGTGAACTGGCCGAAGGTCACGTCCGCGCTGAAGGCGGTCGGCTACACGGGCTTCTTCACGTGTGAACTCGGCGGTGGCGATGAAGCGTACCTCAAGGACGTCGTCGCGCGCGTGGACCAGATCTTCGCCGGCGAGTAGCGCCTGCGGCAGGCGAGTCCCCGAGGCCGGGCCGGCGTTTGGCCCCGCCACGTTATATTTATCCGAATAGGACAAAAATACAAAAATATATTTTAT
>CAZCER010000687.1:0-2905 GCA_964497385.1 uncultured Armatimonadia bacterium
CGATCAGTCCAGCGACCGCCGCGGCGTAGGGCATCTGCCAGCACGCGATGAGGTGGAGGTCCTCCTCGTTGAGGGCGGACTCGCGACCCGCGCGGCGCCACGTCTCCCGAGCGACCTCCCGAGCCAGAGCGACGGCGACGCCGTCTCCGCACGGCACTACCAGTCGCGTGCCCGCTTCGGCCGCGGCCTGAGCCAGGCTCCGGTAGACGGCCAGTGCGGCGATCCCGGAGGGGCCGGAGAGGTCGCCCACGCCCGGTACGAACAGCACCGGCCTATCCAGTTCCGCCGCCTCGAGGATGGTCGTGCGCATCTCGCGCAGGCCTGCTATCTCTCTTAGGCGAGCGCTGCCACGCCTCGCGTTTCGCACCATGCCCAGAGCCACCACGAGGCAGAGGGCCCCCGTCCCGATGAGGGCTGGAGTCTTCCTGCCATCCCACCCGTTCCCCACCGGTCGCACGCCTGTCACGATGACCGGCTCTGATGGGACTCCTTTGAGGACGAACCGTATCGCGTAGCTGTAGGTGTTGTGGCGCGGGTCGCGGGGGAGACTCTCGGCTCGGAGTGCCTCGAGTTCGTCGAGCGAGGGCGGCTCGAAGGAGCGGAGTTCGGTGTCCTCGCCCAGAGGCGGGAGGTAGGCGAAGTGCGTGTCCGTCCACTCGCGCTCGCCTGCCGTTCCCGTGTGGTCGGGCCAGCGGGAGGCGTCGAACAGAGGCTCCCGGTCGGGGTCGTCGATCGGCGCCGACGCCCTGCGGATCTCGTACCAGGCGTCGACCAGCCGGCCGTCGACGCTCATCTCCCAGGCGCGATCCTCACGCTCCGCGCGGGTGAGGTCGGGCCAGGCCGCAGCAAGCTCGTCGTCGCGCGGGACGGGCTCGCAGGGGTCATCGGGGGAGGGCTCCCAGACGATGCGGAGGGCCGTACCGTCGTCGCCGGGCACGTCCACGACCCGTACGTCGCGCGGCGGCTCCGGCTGCGCGAGGCAGACGGGCGAGGCAATGACGATGGCCAAGACGAGGGTCAGGACTCGCGTACTCGGTCAGCTCCTTGTCTCTATGGAGGGGCCGCATGGAAGGGGCCCGCGTCAGCGGGAAGGAGTCCATCCGGCCCGAATGTCATCCGCCTGTCCTGCACGTGGAGCCGGAGGCACGCCCCTCTGTACAATGGGCCGGATGGGGCCCCTGGCGCTCGTTCCTCGCGCCTCCCCATGCGGCCCCTCCACACCCAGTACTAACGCACGCCGGTGACGTAGGTCACGGCGTCGGTGACCGTCACGACCAGGTTGTCGCCATCGCGATTCGCGTCGACGGGCCGGCCGAGGTGGTCGAGGACCTCCACTTCGCCCCCGCCCGCGGGCACGGAGACCTCGGTGGCGCCGCCAAGCGTCCACAGGGCGTGCGTTTCCGTGCCTCCGGCGTCGAAGACGCACCAATGCACGTCGGAATCCGTCTCCATGCGGCGGAGGAATCGCGCCTCGCCGAGGGCGCGGGTCATGGTCGCAAGGGCCGTGTAGGCGGGCTTCGGAGCAAGGTCGTTTCGGATCATGCCGAAACGGTTCTCGTTGTAGGTCGGATCGTCTCCGCCGTCGCGGAACTCGTACCAGAGCATCGTCTCGACGCCCTCGGCAAGGCAGAGCATCAGCGCGCGCGGCAGGTACAGCGCCTGGCGCTCCTCGGGCACGCCCCGGACCTCCAGGTCGAGACAGACGCTCAGGAACGCCCCGCGGAGGTCGCTCTCGTAGAGGTATAGGGCGACGGGAGCCCCAACGGTGTTGCCTCCCTCGCGAGCCTCCAGGAATGGAACGAAGCGGTCGCCGGGCGCGAGGCGAGCGTCGGTGAGCCAGCGGGTGCTCGCGAGACCGGGCGGCACGGTGATGCCGGAGCCCTCGGGCAGCGCGACGACGGTCTCGGCGGCCTTCTCAGGGAGGCCCTCCTCGGTCCACCAGGCTTTCCAGCCGACATGAAGCGCCGCGCGACCAGTCTCGCCGGGATCGGCCTGCACCCATTCGCCGTCAACCAGACTGTGCTTGTAGTAGAAGGGCACCCCGCCCAGGTGGACAAAGAGGCCGCCGTCGCGGACGAATCGGACGATGTGGTCGAAGTAGTCGGCGGGGTAGTGCTCCCCGGTGGGCATGACCAGGATCTGCGTATCCTCCGGGTCGAGGGCGGCGAGGTCGGCGAGACCGACGATCCGCGCCTCGACGTCCGGCCGCGCGTCGAGCGGGCCCTGAACGGCGAAGCTTAGTTCGGCGGAGCCGGGCATGCCGGGTTCGTGCAGAACCGCGGCGCGGAACTCCATCTGAGCGGGGAAGCGCCACTGAGCGGCGTAGACGATCATCGCGGGCAGGAAGTCCGGCGACTGCACGGCGGGCGTCAGATGCGTCGGCCAGCCGAACTCGGTGATCCAGAGGGGCTTGCGGCCGCCGAACTCGTCCATGAGGGCGAGCGTCGCGCGGATGTCCTCCGCGATCCCGTGCGTCTCCGGGGCGTGCGGGTAGCGGTAGGGGTGGATGGCGAGCACGTCGATGGCGTCGAGGGCGCCGAGTTCGAAGGTGGCTCGCAGGAAATCGAACGGCACGCCCGCCGTCCCTCCATAGACGACGCGCAGGTCGGGATCGACCGCTTTGATCGTCTCGTAGGTGGCCTTCAGGAGCGCCGTGTACTGGGCGGCGTCGGGCTTCGGCTTCCAGAACTCGATGTTCGGCTCGTTCCAGACCTCCCAGTAGCGGAGGTCCGCCTGGTAGCGGGTCACGACGGTGCGGACGTAGTCGCACCACTCGGTGAGGTGCTCGTGCGCGGGGAAGGCCCAATCCACGTTGTAGCAGAGGATCGGGAGGACGTTCACGCCTCTGGTCTTGGCCTCGGCGACGACGCGGTCGTAGTTGTCGAAGCGCCACTCGCCGTCGCGG
>CAZCER010000688.1:0-2903 GCA_964497385.1 uncultured Armatimonadia bacterium
GCCTCGGCCAGCAACCCCAAGTGACGAGGCGCGTCCTGGAACCGACCTGCCGCAAGGTCACACAGGAAGAGCCACACTAGCCCGTTCATGGGGTGTGGGTTCAGACGCAACCAGAGCGGGACCGCGCGCAAGCTCTGCCGCTCGACCACGTCGCGCAGCGCGCTCCGTGCCTCGGGCTTGTGCCGAAGAGGACACAGGATGCGGCCGCCACGGACTGACGGCCAGAGCCGCGCACGCGTGAGGGAGACGAACCCTACGATCATCACGGTGACGCCGATCGCGCAGGTGGCGACCATCGCGTACAGGACGACTGAAGCTGCCGACGATGGGGGCGCCATATCTCATCCCCTTCTCTCGGACCGTCCGCTCAGCTTGCCATGCTCCGCGCGCCCCGGGACGGGCCGCCTACCCGAAAGTAACACATGATCGCGGCCTTGCGCGCGCGGCGTCTGCGTGAAGGAGCCCGGAAGCGAGCGGAGACACGCTGTTCCACGGGTACTGGGCCGGATTGGGGCCCGTCGCTCCTCCATCGCGGTCACCTCCGATGCCGCCCCTCCATTGCTCCCCAAGAGGCCACCCCGCGCGGACGGCGTAGTGTTACCGCCGAAGGAGGGATGCGTCCCCATGCACGCGATGACAGCAACGAACCTCAGGAGTTCCTACGGCGGCGAGTCCATGGCCCACATGCGCTACACCGTGTGGGCAAGCAAGGCGGAGAAGGACGGCCTGCCGGTCGTGGCCAGGCTCTTCCGTGCGGTCGCCCACTCGGAACACATCCACGCCTGGAACCACTTCGTGAAGCTCGCGGCCGCGCCCGGCGAAGCCACCGTGCTCGCCGGGGCCGCTTTCGGGAACGCCTCGACCACGGAGAACCTCGAGATGGCGGCGTGCGGAGAGGCCTTCGAGATCGATGAGATGTACCCGGCCTACATCGCTGTCGCCGAGATGCAGGGCGAGGAGGGCGCGGCGCACACAATGCGCCACGCACTCGAGGCCGAGAAGGTCCACCAGGGGCTCTTCCGCAAAGCGAAGGCGAGCCTCGACCAGGGCGGCGACGGCGGCATCGGCCCGCTTCACGTCTGTGATCTCTGCGGTGCCGCGATCGAAGGCGATGCCCCCGACCAGTGCCCCCTCTGCGGTGCGCCGAGGGACCAGCTCATCGCGTTTGTGTAGGGATGCACCGCATCGCACGCGACCCTACGGCGCGACCTCGAGCCGATGGCCGGGAACCTCGGGGCGCTCGGGCGGGGCGTCCGTTTCGAGTTCCGCAAGCAGTTGAGCGACCGCCGCCTCGATCTGCGGGTCCCGGCCTTCCTTGTAGGCCTCGTACGGGTAATCCACAGGAATGTCCGGGATCACGCCGTGGTTCTCGAGATCGATGCCCTCCATGGTGTACCAGCCCGTTCCGGGCACGCGGAAGCCGTGGCCGTTCACGAGCGACCGCCCCCCCGTGAAGATGATCCACCCGGGAGTGCGCGTCCCGACGACTTTCCCGAGCCCGCGCTCCTGGAAAGCCTGCGGAAAGACCTCGGCGTCGGACATGCTGTGCTGGTTGATCATCACGCACATGGGGCCGTCGAACCCACGCCCGAACCACAGAGGCGCGGGCCGGAGCGGCGCTCCGCGGCCGGACCACCAACCGTACGACTTCCGCTCCAGTAGCTGCATGAGCTGCTGATCGGTGTTGCCGCCTCCGTTGTTGCGCACATCGATGATGAGGGCGTCGTGGACCTGGGCCTGGCCTTGCAGTTCGTTGTTGAAGGCGTCGAGCGAGGATCCGTCCATGCCGGGAATGTGCGCGTAGTACACACGTCCCCCGGACAGGCGCTCCACCATCTCGCGGTTGCGCTCGATCCAGCGCTTGTACTCCATTCCCCAGAGCGCCCCGCCCGAGATGGGCTTGACGGAGATCTCCCGCGCGCCCTCCATCTCGGCCACGCCGTTCACGAGGAGCTTCACGCGCTCTCCGGCCTTGTCCGCGAGGAGTTCGTACATCCGCTCGGTGTTGGAGATGGCCTCGCCGTCGATCGCGAGGACGTACTCGCCCACCTGCACCGTCGCGTCGGGCTGGTCGGTCGGGCCCCAGCGCATCACATCGGCCACCCGCACGCCCGGGCCGCGGTGCTCGGGATCGACGAAGAAGCCGAGTTCGGCCGTGGCCTTGCCTCTCCGGCCCGGCCCGCCCCAGCACCCGAGATGCGAGGCGTTGAGTTCCCCGAGCATGCGGCTCATGAGGTGGTTGAAGTCCTCCGGGATGAGCGTCCCTGTGCAGAACGGAGCGTAGTGGTCGTAGGCGGCGTCCCAGTCGGCGCCATGGAGGTTGTGGGAGTAGAAGCCCTCGTCGAGCATCGCCCAGCCCTGGCGGAAGGCCCATTGTTGGATCATCCGGGCGTCGCGGTCGAACTCCGCCTTGAAGCCGATCTTCTTGGCGTCCCCGCCCTTGACGCCATCCGCCTGGTACAGCTCGCCCCCGGAGACGAAGAACAGCTTGATCTTGTCGCCGGTCAGGCGGACGTTCCCGAGCGAGAAGTCACCCTTCACGAACTGCTTCTGCTCTTTCCCATCCAGGTCCATGGACCAGATCTGACCACCCCGGGTGAACAGAAGGCTCTTCCCGTCCTTCGTGAAGTCGATGATCCCCTCAGCCGCGCCATCCGTGGTCAGGCGCTCCGCGCGTTCGTGGATCCAGGCGAGATCGAGTTCCATCGGCTCGATCGGCTTGGGCTTCCACTCGGGCCAAGGCGCCTCGGCGGGCGCTTCGGCCGGCTGCTGGCCCTCGGCCGCGGGCTCGGCGGGCTTCTCCTCCTCCGCCGGCGCGGGCGGAGTCTCAGCCGGTTTCGACTCGGCCTCCTTCTTCGCCATCTGGGCCTCGTAGTCGTCGAACTCGAGCGGCTTCCGCTGGA
>CAZCER010000689.1:0-2902 GCA_964497385.1 uncultured Armatimonadia bacterium
CTCCGAAACCGGCGGCCGCTATCTCGAGGTCCACCTGCGCGCCCTCGGGCATGTGCGAGAGCGAGAACCGGCCATCCCCGTCCGTCGTGGTCGCAAGCCGATCCACCACCGGGTCAGGGAGCGACGTGTAGGCGCCAGGCGAGTCGCCCAGCGATGGCAGGCGGATCATGGACGGCGCCGCCTTCGCTCCCGCGACAGGCTGGCCGCGGTCGTCGAGGACGCGCCCCGCATACGCAGCCGACGGGACCATGCGCAGCTCCACCGCCCGGTCGGGCCGCGCCGTGGCCGCGCACTGCGCCGTCCAGCCCTCCGCGAGCGCACAGACGAACCAGGCTGTCGCGTTGCCGACGGGCTCGTCGCCTTCCAGCGCGAGTTCGAAGGAGCCGTCGGCGTCGCTTGATGTTGCCCCGACCCGCACGTAGCCCTCCGGGGGCCGCGCCTGGTAGCAGATGACCTCGACACCCGCGATGGGGTTGCCGCCAGTATCGGTGACGTGGCCTCGGATCGTGCCCTCGGCGAGCGCGGGCAGCAGCGCGACAAGAAGCAGGACGCAAGATAGGGAAGCGATGCGCAGGCACCTACGTGACACGGTACGATCCCCTCCTGAGCCAGGCTGTCCCCCTAGCATGGAGAGGCTTTCGGCGGAGCGTGTTACCATCCCTGCAAGGCCAGCCGCACCCGCGTCTCAGCACACCTCGAACGCGTAGACCGCCCCGCGCGTGACCTCGAACTCGAAGCGGACCTCCTTGCCCGCCAGGTCCGCGTTGGTGCCTCGCCAGGCGACGGGATGGTCTATCCGGTCTCCGACCATCGGGCGGCAGTCCTCCCAGTCGAAGCCGGGATAGGGGCGGTCGGCGGGATCGGTGGCACGAGCCCGGAACGAGCCGCTGGAGAGGTCGACGCGAGCGTTGACCCGGAGTTGCACGGCTTCGCCGAGGCGCCGCGGCTCCGTGCGGAGCGTGCCGGGCTCACCCTCGGCGGCGTAGCCCACGTACCGGTCGAGGGGCATGTGGGCATAGCCAATCTGCCGGGTCGTGAAGCGCTCGGCCTTGTGGCCCCACCGGTAGCCGCCGTAGTAGATGCTCACATGGTCGCCCACGATGACTTGGTCGTCCCCCCAGGCCATCGCGCGGTCCCACGTGTCCGGCGTGGGGTTGCGGTCGAGAAACGGCTCCGTCTCGCGCTCCCACGTCCGCCCGTCCCGCGACCAGGCCACGACTGTGTAGCCGAGACCTGCGTACGCGCGGTCCGGGTCGTGGAGTTCCGCGGCGGTCTTGTCGGGTTCGCAGTTGAGGTCCTCACGAAGCACCTTCACGAGGCCGACGAGGAGTTCCCCCCGCGCGAGCACCCCGCTCATGCTGTAGAACTGCGTCTCGCCCCGCTCGATCTCCGCCTCGGGGTCCGGTGTCACGATCGGCCGCGGCGTCTCCCAGTGCAGGAGGTCGTCGCTCACACTCTGATGCGGGATGCGCAGTCCGGCCCGGGGACCGTCCGGGCTAACGATCGACCCGAGCGCAAGGTACTGCGCGCGAATGGGGTCCCGGTGGATGCTCACGATGTCGTGGTTCATCGGGAGGACGACATCGTCCGAGAGCGGGGTCCACTCGAGCCCGTCCGGCGAGGCGGCCACGCGAAGACCGCCGTCCTTCCACCAACCGTACCTGTAGCGATGGGCCGGCTCCGGGAACCCGGGGCCTTCGTCGATCACGCTGCAGCCGAACTGGATCGGAGCGGGGTCGCGGAGCACCCGGTGTGGACGCTCCCAGTGGATGCCGTCATCCGACTCCATCGTGGCAAGGCTCGACTCGCCTGCGTTCCCCGGTGTGCGCGGCACGCCATACCAAATGCGGAAGCGGCCCGAGTCGGGATCGCGCACCACGGTCAGGTAAGGTTGGAAGCAGCCGTCCTCGTAGCCGGTGACAATGGGGTCGGGAAGGCGCGACGGGGGTTCGGACCGACGGCTGAGCCCGGAGACGCTGGCGACGAGCGCGCGGTCGAGGAGGAGGTACGGACCGGGCCGCCACGCGTCCACCTCGCCATCAGCGCGTGCCGACACTCGCGCCAGTCCCGCGAGGGCGAGCGCCCCGGCCGAGGCACCGATCAGGTCGCGACGTGTGGTGAGCATGGCGTGCACGCACCTCCGCGCGGCCGGTTGGTGGGGAGACGGGTCACTTCGCAGGGACCCACAGCCGCAAAGCTCGCGTTGTCTCCCGGAGTTCGCGCGTGCCTCTCGGAGCCCTGCACTTCCCGGGAACGGGGCGGCAAGCCCGAGTGCAGGAGTCGGCTCCCATGTGCCATAATACGGCGGTGCACGAGGGGGCTGTGATCCACGCATGAGCAAGGAGCCGTTCCCGGACGCGTTCGCGAGGTACCTGGTCCTCCAGGAGCAGGCCCACGCCGACGCTCGGCATCACGACGAGCGCCGGCACCTCTTCATCCACCTCCTGCAGAGCGCCTTCGGTCTGCCGGTCGAGGAGATCGCGCTCGAGGAGCGGGTGAGCGCCGCTCAGGTGCGGGGCCGCATTGACATCCTCTTCCGCTCCGTGGTGTTCGAGTTCAAGCGGGACCTGGAGGCCGAACGGGGCGACGGCGAGGCCCAGCTCCTCAAGTACCTGCGTTCCCGGCTGCCGGACACGGCGCTCGGGATCCTCACGGACGGCCTTGTGTTCGACTGCTATGTGCTCGAGGACGACGCCCTGAAGCGGTTCGACTCGCGCGACCTGCGCGAATGCCGCGACAACCCGGCCGCGGCCGAACTCTGGCTCGACTCGTTCCTGTTCTCCAGCAAGCAGATCCGGCCGACCTCCGAAGATGTCATCCGGCGCTTCGGTCGCCGCAGCGCGGTGTTCGCCGCGGCCGAGCAGCGCCTTCGCCGCGCCTTCGCTCCGGCGCACGAGACGCC
>CAZCER010000690.1:0-2901 GCA_964497385.1 uncultured Armatimonadia bacterium
AGACCCATGTCTCGCAAAGGCTGGGCCGTGTTCGAGAGGTGCGGGGCCGGTTTGGAGCCCCTTCGCACACCGTCTGTGAGATGCTCATCAGCGCCGCCCGCCATCGCTTGGAGACCAGAAAGGATGCTTCACCATGCAGGGCAAGAGATACCTTGACGTCATGCGCCGCCTTGCCGACGCCATCGAGAACGAGCGCATGCCTGTCATTGAGAAGGCCGCCGACGAGGTCGCCGAGCGGCTTGCCGCCGGCGGCGCGCTCCACATCTACGACACCGGCCACATGCTCAACCAGGAACTCGTCCACCGTGCCGGGGGCCTTCTCGCCATGACTCCGCTCCAGTTCGGCCTCTCGGTCCACAACCCCGTCGGCCCCGCGCACGCCGCGCGTCCGGGCCGCCCCGGACCGGACCTTCGGCTCACCGACGTCGCCCTTGACGCGAGCCAGGTGCGCGCTGGCGACGTCCTGATCGCCGGCTCGGTCTCCGGCCGCAACGAGCAGGTCGTCGACGTCGCGATCAAAGCCCGCGAGCGCGGCGCCTACGTGATCGCCCTCACCGCCGTCGCCTACTCCAGCCAGGTCGCGAGCAAGCACCCCAGCGGCAAGCGCCTCTACGAGGTCGCGGACCTCACCCTCGACAACGGCGCCGTCCTCGGAGACGCCTCGCTCGAGATCGAGGGCCTCGTGGTCAAAGCGATCCCCACCTCCGGCGTCGGCGCGGCCGTCGTCGCCTGGACCCTCATCGCCGAGGTGATCGAGCGCCTCATCGCGAAAGGGAAGACGCCGCAGGTGTACGCGTCCGCGAACCTCGACTGGGGCGTCGAGTTCAACGAGCGCGCCCGCAAGGCGTTCGAGGAGCGCGGCCTGTAGGAAGCGGAGGAGATCATGTCAGCGAGAGCCTACCTCGATGCGGCGAAGGCCGCGCTCGAGACGCTGGACGCCAAATCGCACGACGACATCGTCCGCGCGGCGGAATTGCTCGTCGAGACCATCCGCGGGGGCAAGTGCATCTATTCCTTCGGGTGCTCGCACTCGTTCATGCTCACGGAGGAGATCGTCTATCGCACCGGCGGACTCATGCTTGTGAACCCGATCGTCCCGCACGGCATGATGCTCTTCGTCCGCCCGCTCGACATGACGTCCCAGATCGAGCGCGTTCCCCAACTCGGCGCCGTCTACGCAGACGGAGCCGGCATCGCCGAGGGCGACAGCGTTCTCGTGGCCTCCACGAGCGGCCGGAACGCCGTCGCGATCGACCTCGCCCGCCGAGCGCGCCAACTCGGCGCGAAGGTCGTGGCCATCACTTCCCTCGACTACACCAACGCCGTCACGAGCCGCCACCCCGAGGGCCTGAAGCTCATCGATGTCGCTGACGTCATCATCGACAACGCCGCCCCAGCCGGCGACGCCGCCGTCACGGTCGAAGGCCTCGAGCAAGCCTGCGGGCCGCTCTCCACTCTCACGGGCGTCGTGGTCGTGAACACGATCGTCTGCGAGGTCATCGCGCGCCTCGTCGCCGCCGGAGAGACCCCGCCCGTGTACGTCAGCGCGAACCTGGACCAGGGCGAACAGCACAACGCCCGGCTGCTCGCCGAGAACAAGGACCGGATCAAGTACCTCTGACGCCGCCGTGGGGACGGAGAATCGGAGTGACGCCGAATGCGCGACGCGATCGACCGTTGCCTCGTCTTCCTCGGCGCGCAGGAGTCCGAGAAAGCCGAGGTCGCCAAGCTCGCCACCGAGCGCACCTACCCCAACGCCACCACCGTCGTCTACGCCGGCGACCCGGGCCACACCCTCTATCTCATCGAGGAGGGCACGGTCGAGATCGTCGTCCCGAGCGAGGACGGAGGCGAGACCGTCGTCGCTGAACTCCACGGCGGCACGTCGCTCGCAAGCCAGTACGCCGGCGACTTCTTCGGGGAGATGTGCCTGATCGACGTCGAGCCCCGCAGCGCCAGCGTCCGCACCAAGGGCGAGGTCACCCTCGTCAGCATCCACGCACGCAAGCTGGCCGAGCTGTTCCAGGCGCACCCCGAACTCCACGTCCTCGTCCTCACCAACATCGCCCGCGTCCTCTCCCGCCGCCTCCGCGAAGCCAACGCCCGTTGGGGTACGTAGGGGCGTCCGCTTGCGGCGCCCTCAACGTTGGGGCACGTAGGGGCGTCCGCTTGCGGCGCGTCGGCCGCTAGGCTTTCGCCGCAGCGTCACTCCCCGCTCATCCCGAGTAGCGGCGTTGTGTGCCGCGTATCGAGGGGCGAGCGGGACTGAGGACGAGGCGCCCCCCTACCCCTCCACATCCTCCAGGTCCTCGTGCCGACCCGCGCGCACGTCGAACCCCAGGAACTCCGGCGTCTCCGGCAGGTCGAGGAAGAAGTCGCCCGTGTAGTCCACCTCGACGGTCACGTCATCGGTTGTCAGCCCCAGGAGATGCCCGCCCCGCGTCCGGTCGTCGGAGAGGAAGTGCAGATGGTAGCCGGGCACGTTCACACCCTCCACGAAGCTCGGGCACCAGAAGCCCACGATCACGCCCTCCACGTCTTCCATCTCGAACTCCGGCTGGTTCCGCGTCACCTCCGCGAGCGGCGGGTACGGCTTCTCCTGCTTCGGAACGCTCCGCGTATGCACGTAGCGGAACGTCCCCTCGGCGCGGACGGCGTAGAACAGGTTCTCCGAGGGCCGCATCCCGTCGAGCGCCGCCTGCAGCCCCGCGTAGTCAAGACCCGCCTCCACCGTCTCCGTCGCGTCCGCGCCGAACATCGTGACGCTCGCAAAGGGCGTGATCTCGTCGTCTCCGACGGGCCTCACCGCCCCGGTCGACGCAACCTGGAACGCCTCCCCGTTCACGATCACGAGTTCGCCGTCGAGGCCCTGGAGCGTACCGATCCCCGTGTCCCCACGCT
>CAZCER010000691.1:0-2899 GCA_964497385.1 uncultured Armatimonadia bacterium
CCTCCTCCGCCCGGCGCGCGAAGCCACCGGGCCAACTCTCGGCGTACTCCCGAAGGTGCTTCGCGATCGAGACCGCCCCATTCGGGAAGCGGCAGGCCAGGAACTCACCCGCGCGCGAGAGCGACTCCGTGTTGTCCGAAGCGCCGTCCGCCGTCTCGGGGTACGCTCCGATCGCCGCGAGCGTCGCGTACAGCGTGCGCACGTCGTAGCCGAGACTCCGCGACTGGTCGTCGCGAGGGCGCAGACCGAGGAAGGTCGCGCTCCCCTGCCCCACCCTTCGTTGGACGCCCACGACGCCGGCCTGCGTTGAGGCGACGGTCTCCGAGCCCTCGCGGGGCGTGACGGGGTACACACGATCGGGAAGCAGGTCGGTGAGGATCGTCTGCGCCGGGACATCCGACAGGCGACCCGTGAACTCCACGACTCGCCCCGGAGCGCGCACCCCATAGTCGGCGGTGGGCGCGAAGTCGGCTCCGAAGAGGTCCTGCCACGGGCCGCGCGCGTCGGCGCCGTCCCACGCGAGGAGCGGCGGCGGACCGGTCCAGAGCACGCGCCCGCCGCCCTCGACGAGGTCGCGCATCATGGTGAGGAGTTCCGCGGGCGGGTTGGGCTCGAAGAGAGCGACCAGCGTTGTGAAGCGACGTCCCGCCATCTCGATCGCGCCCTCGCGCACGGTCCCGAGTTCCAGGAGCTTCGCGGTCGTGATGTAGTTCGCATAGCCGTACTGGACCATCCAGGAGCCGAAGCGCTCGTCGGCCGCAACGAGATCCAGGGGATAGAGCATCAGCACATCGACGTCGCGGTGCTGAAGGTCCTGCACCACTCCGTGCATGGGTGAACTCGCGGTTCCGAACGCCGCCTGAAGCCAGCCGTGGCGCGCGCCCACCTCCGCGGGGCTCCCCCAGTGGGCGGCGTAGGAGTAGGCCGTCTCGTTGATCACGCCGGTGCTGCAGCCAAGCGCAAGCCCGTAGTAGTCGCGGTCGAGCCACCCGCCCTCGGAGTGGTCGTTCCCGGTGCCGGTGAGGTAGTCGCCCCACTTGAAGTAGTCATGGCATGCCGCGGCCGCTTGGTGGACGGTGCACGACCAGACGAAGTTCGACGTGTACTCGTACTGGTTCCGCGCGTGGTGCTCCACCCCGGTGTCCCAGCGATCGATCGTCGGGCTCTCGGCCCAGGTCGCGTGGGCGCGCGTCTCGAGGCGGTGGCCCATGCGCCGCTCGAGGTGATGCTTCGCCGAGACGAACAGATCGACGACGCCATCCTGCAGCATGCGGAAGTAGCGCGCGCGGAAGAGCGCCGTCCGTCGGACGTCCTCCGGCGTCGGGCCGAACACATGCTGCATCCCGGTCTTCGCGTTGAGGTCGTTCCGAGCGTCCTCCTGCCCCCGGCAGAAGTAGACGAGGTACTTCGCGAAGTCGCGGTACTCCTCGCCGTAGGCGTCGGCGAAGCGATCTCGGAGGCCGTCGCTCACGTAGCGGACGCAGAACTCGCCGTTGTCATGGTGGTTGAAGTACCCCCAGTCCTGCTGGATGTGCATCTCGTCGGAGTACAGGCCGTTGAAGCGAACTCCGGCGTCCGCATAGCGGTCGGCAAGGCCCGTCAGGTAGGGGAGCGCCGACTCGCTGAAGTAGTCCATCTCCGGGGTGCGGTAGGACTGGACCACCAGCACCCGGTCTAGCGGCCCCACCTCAGCGCGGCCGGAGCCGAAGACGCGGATCCGCTCCGGCTTGCAGGCGCCGCCCGAGCTGATCTCCCCGCCCCAGGCCTCGACGCTCGAGGTCTCGGTGATCTCGACGATCTCGTTCGGGTCCACCGCGAGGTAGGGCGCGCCGTGCACGGGGCGCTCGCGGAAGGCGAACACACGCACTCCGGCGTCCTCGACGGCGATGGGGCCCTTGTTGTTCACCCACTCCCGCTGGCGCCAGAGCTGAACCGAATACGCCCCCGTGGCCGGGTCGCGCAGGCCCTTGCGGTAGTGCATCCAGAGGCCCGACTCCCCGGTGCGCTCCCGATAGCCGGCCCCGATCTCGAGGGGGCTCAGGAGGCTGAGTTCGAGCCCCAGGCCGTAGCCCTCCGCGAACCGGGCGATGCGGGCGATGTGCTCGATGTACTCGTCCATGTCCGGCAGCAGGCGCCTCGGCGTGTCCTGTCCGGGGCGGTACTGCTTGAAGAAGTGGTCGAAGGAGATCAGGAGCGTTCGATGCCCCGCCGCCTGAGCCTTCTCGCAGATGCCGCGGAGGCTGTCCTCGTGCTTGTCGAAGGTGAGCGACAGGTCGATGACGGCGTCGGGATCGGCCGAGAGGGTTTCCAGTTCGGCGTCGCTCACGAAGATGACGGCGGACTTCCCGAGCCAGAACGCGTAAGGGCCCGGGTACGCGATGAGTTCGCCCGCGTACACGTTCTCGGGCGGCCGGTCGGACATGGCATCCTCCGTGTCAGGTTGGGCGCGGGCGACAGCCGGGCCCAGCAGGGCCGCAAGGGCCAGCAGCAAACAAGGCCTCGCGGGGAAGCGCGGGGCGCGGTGCATGGCGTTCCTCCTCCGTGCGGGCGACGCGGGCCGCCTACAGCTTCTCGGGGTTGCAGAGGTCCTGTTCGTTCGCCGCGGCGCGGCCGCAGTTGCGGCAGATGAAGCGCGCGTTCCGCACCCGATCTTTGATTGTCTCGAAGTCGGGCGGGCTGTCCAGGTCGCACATGCATATGCAGAGCTTCCTGGAGCGCAGCGCATCCATGTCAGGCATTGGTCTCACCCTCTTCCGATCCTACCGGCCGACCCACCGCAGCCCCGGGGTCTTGCCCGCGTCGACCGCTTCCCAGAAGCGCTCCTGGACCTCCCGGTAGATGCCTTGGATGCCGTCGGGATGGTTCTCGCGGTCGATCTCGATCCACACGTCGGGCTCGG
>CAZCER010000692.1:0-2874 GCA_964497385.1 uncultured Armatimonadia bacterium
CCCGACGCCTACGTTCAGTCCGTACGCGCGCTGACGCCGAGCTGGCTCGCCGAGCGCGGAGTGAGCGCGCTGCTGCTGGACATCGACAACACGATCGTCTTATGGAGGTCGCATGACATCGCGCCCTGGGTTCGGGCGTGGCTCGACCGGGTGCGCGACGCGGGCGTTCCCGTGTGCATCTTGTCGAACTCGCGCCGTCCGACGCGGTGCACTCGCATCGGGCGCGAATTGGATCTGCCTTTCATCTACTGGGCCGGCAAGCCTCGCCTCGGCGGGTTCCGCCGGGCTCTCGCGCTGATCGGTCGGGAGGCGTCCGCCAGCGTGGCCATGGTCGGCGACCAGCTCTTCACCGACGTGGTCGGCGGCAACCGCGCCGGCCTGTATACCGTTTTCGTGAGTCCGCTCTCGTCCTGCGAGTTCGCGGGCACCAAGCTGCTCCGTCCTCTGGAGCGGTGGATACTACGTCGGCGCGGGATCACGCACCCCGAGCCCGACCCGATGGGTGAGTCCGAACGATGAGTTCCGTGTTGGAGACGGCGCGACGCGTCCTGACCGACGAGAGCGCCGCGGTCGCTCGCGCGGCCGAGTTGCTGGATGACGGGGTGGAGCGGGCCGTCTCGATCGTCCTGGCTCGCTCAGGCCGCGTCGTGACGAGCGGAGTGGGCAAGTCCGGCGCCATTGCCAAGAAGATCGCGGGCACGCTCGCGAGCCTGGGGACGCCGGCGCTCTTTCTGCACCCGGCGGAGGCTCCGCACGGGGACTTCGGCATGATGACCGAGGGCGATACGCTACTGGCGCTGTCCTACTCAGGCAACACGGAGGAGGTGCTCGGCCTCCTGCCCTACTGCGCCTCCCGCGGCATTCCGGTGATCGCGCTGACCGGCAAGCCCGACTCGGAACTCGGGCGCCACGCGGACGCGATCCTGAACTGCAATGTGGTGTGCGAGGCCGATCCGCACGACCTGGCGCCGACCTCCTCGGCGACGGTGGCCCTGGCTCTCGGCGACGCGCTCGCGATCGCCCTCATGGAACAGCGCCACTTCACGAAGGAGGACTTCGCGCGGTTCCACCCGGGTGGAAGCCTGGGACGGCGGCTCGCCTTGGTGCGGGACATCATGCGAACCGGCGAGGCAAACCCGATCGTCTCAGAGGATAGCCCGGTTCTCGACGTGCTCCTTGCCATGACCAGCGGGCGCAACGCGGGAGTTGCGACCGTGGTGGACGGCGACGGGCGCCTGATCGGGCTCTTCACGGACGGCGACCTGCGCCGGTGTCTCGCGCGCGACGCGGACGTGCTCACGAGGCGCGCCGCCGATGTGATGAACCCGAAGCCGACGGTGATCCGCGATGATCGACTCGCCACGGAAGCTCACAAGATCCTCCGAGAGCACCGCTGGGACAACCTACCCGTCGTCGACGCCGACGGCCGTCCGGTCGGGATGCTCGACGTCCAGGACCTCCTCGACGCCCGCATTGTCTAGGGCGTGGCGCCGGGCCCTGAGCGCCCTGGCGCTTGCGGCTCTTCTGAGCCCGGCGTGGGGACAACCGCCGGGGCCCGAGGGCGTGGGCGTGTACGCGCCGCGTCAGGAGGGCGTTCCCGGGTACGCCGAGGGTCGTCTTGTGCTCGATCTGCTGAACCGAGCCGGTGTGCCGGCCCTCGACGGGGAGTACCCGGCCCCGACGGACCAGCATCCCGGCATCGCTTTCGTGGTCCCTCAGGCGTTCACGGCCGAGGCGGTCGCGAAGCTCGCCGAGCACGTGGCCGCGGGCGGCAAGGTCGTGCTCTTGGGTCCGCCCGGGACGGAACTGGCCGAGAGGCTTGGCATCGCCTACTCCACCCCGGAGCCGGCGCCGGCCGGCGTGTACGCCATTGCGGTCGACGTCGGGGTTCTGCGTGGCGCCCCGCCCGTTCTGGAACAGCATCCGGACCGGATCTCGGTGGTCTCCGCCTCCGAGGGCCGCGCGGCCGCGGCTTACGCGAACCCGGACGGGTCGCCGGGGGATCGGGCCGCGGTCTGGGTGACGCCGTCGGTGATCGCCGCAGGCTGGCGCCCGACCGCCGCGGACGGCTCAAACCTCACGCGCTTCGTGCTGGCGTGCATCGCCGAGCTGGACGCTCCGCTCGTGCGTTCGGCTCTTGAGGCGGCGTTCGGAACGTTTGGCGTGGTGGGCGGCTTCAAGAACATAGGGAATCTGCAGGCGTTTGTCGCGACCCAGGGCTCGGAGGCCTCGAAGCGTTGGTTGGAGTCGGCTCTGGGCGCGTACCAGAAAGCTCGGGAGGCGCTCTCCGAGGACGACGTTCCTCGATCGCTGGAGCACTCGATCGAGGCTGGCGAGCTGTTGCGGCGTGCGATCTACTCCGCGTCGCCGTCACTCCCCGAGGAGATCCGCGCCGTCTTCGCGGCCCCGCCTCGGGAGGGCCACGTCGAGGAGTTCGTGGAACTCCTCCAGGCAAGCGGCGTGAACGCGCTCTTCCTCTACGCGGGCGACGCCTCCGTCGCGCGCTTCGCGAGCGAGGTGGCCCTCCACGCGGAGGAGGGCGACCCCTTCGGGCGCACGGTGGGGGCCATGGCGCGCTTGGCGCCCGAGATCGACGTCTTCGCGTGGCAGTCCTGCTTCTACGCGCCGGGGCTTACGGATGAGGACAGGATCGCCCTGGCTGAGGCCCGCCTCACGAAGGCCGGGACCGGCGAGGCCGCCAACTATCTCTGCCCCTCCGTCGAGGAGAACCTCGCGTACGAGACGTCTCTCCTGGCCGAACTCGTCACCAAGTACCCCGTTCGCGGCGTGGTGCTGGATTACGTCCGCTTTCCGAGTTCGAACCACTGCTACTGCGACGCATGCAAGGAGGCGTTCCGCGCCTTCGACCCCGCG
>CAZCER010000693.1:0-2861 GCA_964497385.1 uncultured Armatimonadia bacterium
GAAACCCATGGCGGGGGAGCCGTGGGCGACTCTGATGCATTATAACCCGACGCCATGCTGGACGCGCTCCGCGGCGTTGTGCGCGGCGTGACGATCGATCCGCCCGACGCCGAGGAGTGCCGGCGGGCCGCTTTGGGGGCCCGCATCCAGCACGCCGCGAGCTGCGACACCTACGCGGGACAGGCCGAGACGCTCGCCTTCTACGAGGCCATCGGCGGCTACGGATTCGGCGTCGAGTACGAGGACGCCATCCTCACCGTCGGCCCCGACGACCTACTGGATCTGGCCACCCGGTTCTTCGACCCCGATGCGGCCCTGGCCATCCGAACGCACGAGCGGAGGCCCAACCCTTGAGACGCCTGCTCCCCTTCCTCCTGGCTCTGTACGCCGGCCCCGCGCTGGCGCTAACCTCCGGCGCGGCCGACAACGGGGCCAGGCTCCTCGCCGTCGAGAGCGCTTCGTCCGACCACTTCGCCTGCCTCGTGGCGATCCGATGCGAGCCCACCGGGCGCGTCGAGGCCTCGATGGTTCGTCGCCTTTTGCTCGAGTCCACGCTCGCCGCACACGAGGGGGAGACGCTCGCGGAGTCCGTCGCTCGTCTGGAGCGCCTGAACCTAGAGGGAGTCCGCATTGTCGCGCAAGTGAACGACGACCATCTTCTGCTCGCGGTCACGGGGCCGTCGCCGGCGTGGGACGACGCGGTAGCCCTCCTGGCGGACGCGGTCGAGAGGCCGTCGTTCGCGCCCGAAGCCGTAGAGGGCGCCCGCGCGCGGATTGGGGCCCTACCCCCGGAGGAGCCCCGACACGGTCCCTTCGTAGGCATGCTGGCCAGCGCCCGTCAGGTGCTCTTTCCTGAGCGCGCGCCAACCGAACTCGTCGCCCTCGAGGACGTCACCGCGGACATGCTGGTTGCCGAACGCGCCGCTGTTTTCACCGGTCCCCGAGCCGTCGCCGTCGCTGTGGGGCCTCTCCCCGAGGCTTCGATGCTCGCCGGCGCGTCGCTGGCGGTCGATGAGCTGCCGGCCGAGTCCGGCTCCCCGACAGGCACGATCCAAGCTCCGGCGGACGCCCCGGACGGCGCGCGCGCGGAGGTGCTTCACCTGCTTGGACTCGATGGTCCCCCGTCGCTTGGGCCGCTGCCCTATCGCTCGAGCGTCACGGAATCGGGCGACACCCCTCTCGCCATCGTGGTCCTTGCCTACGCCGTGCCCAACTACGCGACCGAGGGCTCCGAGAGCGTTGACTTGGTGCGCGAACTGCTTGCCGGCCCCGAGGGACGCTTGATGCGGAACGCGCGACTTCGGAGCGTCGCGAACGCCTCCGGAGCGATCGCGCTTTCCGGCGCCGAGCAGAGCCATCTCGTCGTCTTCGCGGCCACGCAGGCGCCCTGGCGCGTCGCGGAGCTGCGGACCGAGTTGGCCGACTGCGTGGCCCAGTTGGGCGGGCCGCTCGTGCCCGCGCACGAACTCGACGCGGCGCGTCGGCGCCGGCTCGGCGCCAGCGCGCGGGAACTCGAGACTCCGCTGGGACGAGCCCACGATCTCGCTCGGTGCTTGCTGTCCGGGGTCGATCCCGCGCCCAGAGCGGCCGATCCGTTGGCGACCCTCCGCGCCCTGACGGACGAGGACGTCCGCGTCTTTGGCGAGCGCTACCTGCGGGAAGACGAGGCCGCCCTCGCGGTGACGCTCCCCATCATCACCCGCGACGCGCGACGGGCCGAACTGGCCGACGCCTACGGGCGGTGACGAGCCGTGCATCCGCGGCATGCGGCCTGCTTCGCGCTCCTGTTGGCCTGCGCCGCCTTGCGCCCCGTCCTTGCCGACGGCGTTCCGGTGAGGGCTCGGACCACGGGCGCGGCGGTCCGCGCGGACGAGCACACGATCGTCGTCCGGCCACGAGCGGGCCTGACGGACGCTGAGAAGGCCCGGCTGCACGCCGATCTGGGCTGCACCCTCCTCCGCCGACTCCCCCTCTCCGGGATCGACGTCGTGCGACTGCCGGCGGGGCTCACGCCCGAGAACGCGGCTGAGGCGTATTCTCGGGACCCACGCACCGACGTGGCCGAAGTGAACGTGCTCTTCACGGCGGACCGCCACCCGGACGACCCCCTGTACGTTCACCAGACCCACCACGCGCGCATCCGGTGCCCGGAAGCGTGGGACGCCGCGACAGGGCGCGCGGAGGTCGTCGTGTCGGTCGTCGACACAGGCGTCGACCTGGATCACCCGGACCTTGCCGAAGCGCTCTGGCGCAACCCCGCCGAGTCCGAGAACGGCGTGGACGATGACGCGAACGGCTATGTGGACGACCTCTACGGATGGGACTTCATCGACTCGGACGGCGTCCCGGAGCCCGTACCGGACTATGTGGACAACGACCTCACGAACGGGGTCGACGACAACGTCACGCACGGCACGCGGGTCGCCGGCTGCATCGCCGCGGTGGGCAACAACGGCGAGGGCGTGGCCGGCGTCGCCTGGCGGGCCACGATCATGCCTCTGAAGGTCTTCCCCGACGACGGCTCCGCGTCTCTCGCGGACATCGCCGAAGCGATCTTCTACGCCGTCCGCCACGGCGCCGACATCGTGAACCTGAGCATCGGCGGAGGCTACAACACCGTTCTCGACGCCGCGATCGAGGAAGCCTACGCAAACGGCGTGCTCGTGGTCGCGGCGGCCGGAAACGACGGCGAGGACCTCGATGCGAACCCGCAGACCCCCGTCTGCAACGATCTCGGCGCGAACAAGGTCCTGGGCGTGGCGGCCCTGGATGCGACGGATCGCAAAGCGGACTTCTCCTCCTATGGTTCAGCCGTGGATCTCGCCGCGCCCGGCGTCGAGTTGGTCACCACCACGTTCCTC
>CAZCER010000694.1:0-2830 GCA_964497385.1 uncultured Armatimonadia bacterium
CATCGCCCACTTTCATGTTCAGTAAGACGGATATGGTAAGCTTCTCGGTCTTCATCTTGGTCGCGCCGCAGAAGATGAGGATCGATCCGAACTCACCGGCGGCGCGCGCCCAGGTCATGACAGCGCCGGCGATCAGGCCGTTGCGGGCCTGAGGGAGGACAACCCTGAAGAACGCCTGTTGCTCGTTGCAGCCCAGCGTGCGCGCGACGTGCTCCATGCGGGGGTGGACGCTGTCGAAGGCCGCCTTGAGAGCGCGGACGGCGAAGCTGCCAGCGGGGAGGAGCTGGGCCAGGATGATTCCCTCCCGGGTGTACACGAGAGGCACGATGTTCGCCTCGATCCACGCGCCGGTGGTCGTAGTGAAGAACACAAGCAGGACGATGCCCGCGACGATGGGCGGGAGGATGATGGGCAGGTCGATCAGGGTGTCGATCAGGAGGTGGCATGGGAACTTGTACCGACTCAGGGCGTAGCCCGCCGGTATTCCGAAGAGGACCGCCACGGCTGTGGTTCCGGTGGTGGTCCAGATCGTCAGCTTGATGGCGAACCATGTCTCCTCACGCCCGGAGCCGAACAGCGCCCGGTTCAGTGTCGCGCCGTCCAGGCGGAGAGCGGTCGCGAGCAGCATCGCCGCGATGAACGCGATCACGCCGAGAAGCGCCGCGATGACGACGTACCGGAACGGAGTGGTCCAAATGTAGCGGGCGGAAACCTGCACTACGACGTCGCCCCTCCATCCGCCGGTGTAAACCCGGCTGCCGCCGCGATCCTTTGGCCCTCCTCCGAGGCGCAGAAGTCAATGAAAGCGCGGGCGGCCTCCGGGGCTTTCGAGAACCCCAGCACGCAGACGCTGACGGCCGAGGGCTCCCAGTACTCTCGCGGAATCTCGATCACGTCCGTCTTGTCCGCGATCGGTGACGCCGTTACGTTCCAGACGATGGCAGCGTCGAGCGTGCCCAACTGGACCGCGTTGCCGAGTTCGGGCACGTTGCCGGCGTGGACGATCACGTTGCGGTCGACCGCGTCGTAGAGCCCCGCCGCTTGTAGGAGGTCTCTGGCCGCGATGCCCACAGCGGCGGCCTCCGGCTCGCAGATCCCGACCCTGAGTCCCTCGGCGGCCAGACCATCCAGCGACCCGACTCCTTCGGGGTCGCCCTCGGCAACCAAGATCACGGGCTCGAAGTACCCGACGAGACGTTCTTCCGCGATATACCCTCGGTCTCGGGCCTGGGCGAGGTAGTAGTCCTCGCCCGGCATGTAGAGGTCGCCCCGCTTGGCGAACGTGAGCTGGCTCAGAAGGCAGCCCGATCCGGCATACGTCGTGACGATCTCCACACTCGGCTGCACCCGCTTGAAGGCCGCGATGGCCGCCTCCGCGTAGGGCTGGATGCCCGCGCCGCAGTAGAGATGGAGCGTGGCGGCCACCAGCTCGGCGCCGGGCTTCTCGACGGCCCGGCCGAAGTCCCAGGCCTCCCACACGTCCTGGCACGGCTCCTCAAGCAGGAACTCGATGAAGAGCCTGCCGAGGTCGGGGTTCTTACAGCCTTTGACGACGGCGGCCTGGACGGGGATCCGACCCACGAGGTCCTCCGGCAGCTCGCCAAGCATCTCCGTCTCCGTCGGCAGATCCTCCGGCTCGCCGCCGACCTTCTTGGCCTCTTTGGCGCAGGGGTAGTAGACCACGCCGACGTCGGCCTTCGAGTGTCCGAGCTGCCTCTTGACCGCCGAGGGCTCGTCCGTGAGCCAGAGCTTCGGACGGAGAGCCTCCCAGAGGCCCTGGGCCTCGAGAGCCTGTTGCATGTAGAGGCCGGAGCTGTTGCGGTTGGTCGGGAGCGCGATGGTCCTGACCTCGGGCTTCAGCAGGTCCTCCGGAGAGCGGATGTCACAGGGGTTGCCTTTGGCGACGATCAGGGCGAGCGAGTTGTACGCGAAGGTCACAGGCTCGCCGTCCAGCCTTCCCGCCTCTTGCGCCCTGGTTATCTCAGCGTCGCCGAGCGAGAGCCACGCGTCGGGCGCGTCCTTCCCGTCCTCGATGCCGGCGGCCTGCACGTCCACGTTCCGCAGGTCGAGTTCCATGGTGACGTTGGGGTACCGCGCCTGGAAGAGCTGTTTGACCTCGCCGTACGGACCGGCCATCCCGCAGGGGACGAACACGCTTAGGGTCCCCTGCACCGTCATGTCGGGCTGCACGTCCGCGATGGCGGCCGCGGCGGTCCCCGTGCCCGTCCCGCCCGTGTCGGCTGTCTTGGCGGTCCCCGTTCCCATCTCGCCGGTGTCGGCTGTCTTGCAGGACGCGAGGGTCGCCGCGGCCAGGCAAGCGGCGCCCAGGAGCATCCAGGCTCGGTAGTTCATCTTAGTTCCCTCCAGACTCAGCGCCGCTCTCTGGGGACATCCGCGCGGCGCCGGTGTCCTCAACGAGCATCTCGAGGACCGCGATCAGGTCCTCCTGGAACCAGTCCACGCCCATCTTCTGGCGGAAGGTCGCTTCCGCGGACTCGCCGTCGCGCGTGAAGGTCCAGTGGGTCCTGCCGTTGATCGCGGCGGCCCCGCACGTGAAACCGTCGGCCAGCCAGCGGTCGAAGCCGTCATCGGACTCGAAGTCCACCATCTCAACCGAGACCGCCTCGCCGAACCTCTCGGGAAGGCTCTCGAAGAACGCGATGGTCTCGACGTGGGTGTCGTTGTCCGGGAAGTACGCGACGACCTTCACCGGAGCTTCCGGCGATCCGAGCAGGCGGATGCCGGACTTCGGAGCCTCCGCCGTCCGAGCGGAGGGCGCCTGGGGGGCCTGGGCAGGCGCCGGCGAGTCGTCGGCGTCGTTCGTCTTGGG
>CAZCER010000695.1:0-2797 GCA_964497385.1 uncultured Armatimonadia bacterium
CTCGAAATCGCGCCGAGTCGCGCCGTAGTTGCCGATCAACGGGTAGGTCATCGTGACGATCTGGCCGGCGTAGGAGGGGTCCGTCAGGATCTCCTGGTAGCCGGACATCGAGGTGTTGAACACGACCTCACCGGTGCGAGCGCCTGTGGCGCCGAACGCGCGCCCCTCGAACACAAGGCCGTCCTCCAGCGCGAGCCAAGCCTTCACTGTGCTTCCCCTTGCTTCATGTCGTGCATCAGGACCGCCTTGGTGACCTTGCGCTCCGCGACCGCCTCTAGCGCCGCTTCCGGGTCCTCGAACGGGAACCGGGTGATCATCTTCCGCAGCGAGTTCTGAGCCGACTCGGCCACGTGCAGGGCCTCCACGAGGTGGCGAACGTCGCTCACCCAGACGCCCTGGAGCCTGAGGTGCCTCCGTGCGACGTCATGGAAGAAGTCGAGGGCGAGGTCGCCCTGGGGTTCGGCGATGCCGCAGGAGACGTAGGCGCCGCCGAGGCGCGCCCACTTCACGCCCTCGGCGATCGCGCGTTGGTCCCCGGTGGCCTCGTACACCACGTCGGCGCCTTCTCCGCCCGTGAGGAAGAGGATCTCCTCGAGACGGTCGCCGGCGTCGGTTTCCGAGCGGTTGATCGTGTGGGTCGCGCCGAGTTCCTTACAGACGTCCAGCCGCGACTGGGTGCCGCCGACGACGATGATGGTCTCCGCGCCGGACATGCGCGCGAACGCGGTCGCGAACGCCCCGATGGGCCCCGGGCCCTGGATGACGACGCGCCCGCCGACCGGGGGACGGACCTCCTCGAAGCAGTGCGCGCAGGTCGCCCCGGAGCAACTTGCGGCGACCGCGACCTCCGGAGCGAGTTCCTCCGGCAGCACGACCTTCTGCACCTCGACGGTCAGGAGCACGTGGCTTGCGTAGCAACCGAAGAGGTGCGGCGCGTCCTTGCACGAGCGCGTGATCCCGTACACCCAGCGGTTCGAGCAGAGCGCCGGCTTCCGATGCACGACGCACATTCGGCAGCGCCCGCAACTCACTCCCCGGTTGAACGCGAGGCGGTCGCCCTCGGCGATGCGGTGTCCGGCCACGTCGCCGGCCTGCCCGCCGATCCCGACCACGCGACCAACGCCCTCATGCCCGAGGATGATGGGGAGGGGAATGCGGGGGTCCTTGCCCTGCCACTGATGGACATCCGAGCCGCAGACGCCGGAGGCCTCCAGCGCGAGAAGCACCTCCCCGGGTTCGAGGTCCGGGAACGGGTACTCCTTATCGCGGAGCGGCTCTCCGAACTGCACCATGATGTGCGCGAACGCGCGATCCATCGCCGTTACATCCCTTCACGGAGAGGCGTCAGACGACCCCTGGCGTCGTGGTCCCAGGCGTTCGACCCGAGGACCGTGAAACGCGGGCGCAGACGGACGGGTCGGCTCGTGTAGGCCGAGTTGCGCGAGCGAGAGTGAATCCAGGACTCCTCGACGGTGAAGTCCCCGAACTCGAAGAGCGCGAGCCGGGCCTCGACGCCGACCTCGATCCTGGGCGGTTCGAGCCCCAGCGCGGTCGCGGGCCCGTCGGTCAGAAGCTTCCGCGCGGCGTTCCAGGCGTTCGGGTCGGCCTCGACCTCCCAGAGCGCTTGGTGGGCGATCGACATGGCGAACTCAAGGCCCAGCATCCCGGCCAGCGCCTCGGCGTACGGGCGCGACTTCTCCTCCGGGGCGTGCGGCGCGTGGTCGGTCGCGATGGCGTCCACCTCGCCGCGCAGCGCTCGCTCGCAAAGCGCTCTCGCGTCGGCCGCGGTTTTCAGGCAAGGGTTCACGCGCGCGAGGCCGCCGAGCGCCGGGACGTCGTCCTCCGTCAGCGCCAGATGATGCGGGCAGACCTCCCAGGTCACCGCGGCGCCGTCGGCCTTGGCCTGGAGGATCAGCTCGGCGCCCTTGGCCGTGCTGACGTGCGACACATGGAGATGCGCGCCGGCGTCCTTCGCGAGCCCGCAGGCGCGTTCCACCGCTTTCGGCTCACTCACGCCGTCGCCGTCAGGGATCTCGCAGTGCGCCCCGAACGCCGCGCCCAACTCCGCGCAACGGGTGAGGCACTCGCGGAAGAGCCCGTCATCGAGGATGTGGAACGGGTCATCCGCGACCATGACGCAGCCGGCCTCGAGGAGCGCCGCGTAGTCCGCGGGCTCCTTCCGCGCGTTGCCCACAGTGGCCGAACACGTCGGGAGCACCCGGACACCCCGGCCGACCTCCGAGGCGCGGCGGAGGATCCGCTCGACGACCTCCGGCTTGTCCGGCGCGGGATCGGTGTTGGGCATGGCGCAGACCGTCCCGAAGCCCCCGGCGATGGCGGCGCGGCACGCCGTCTCGATGTCTTCTTTGTACTCGAAGCCGGGCTCGCGGAGATGGGTGTGGAGGTCCGTCAGCGCGGGGCTCAGCCACGCGCCCGCGCAGTCCAGTGCGAGGGCCCCCTCCCGCGGAAGATCGTGGCCGATCTCGGCGATCACGCCGTCCTCGATCGCGATGTCCCGATGCGCGCCGTCCCACGACGCGCCGCACAGCATGAATCGCCTCACTGGACGCCCTCCCGCAGCAGGATGACCCGATCTCGGCCATCGGTCTCTTGGAGTTCCACGCGCACGGTCTCAAGGCGGCTCGTGGGGATGTTGCGGCCCACGAAGTCCGGGCTGATCGGAAGCTCACGGTGGCCGCGATCCACGAGCACCGCGAGGCTGATGCGCTGCGGGCGACCTTGCTCCATCAGATCGGAAGAGCACACGTCTGAACTCCAGTCACGTGTTCTAATCTCG
>CAZCER010000696.1:0-2795 GCA_964497385.1 uncultured Armatimonadia bacterium
CCTCCGGGTCCCACCGCAACACTGACTCCCGCGTCACGCCCGGGTCAACGGCGAGCACGGAGGGGGCGGCTATGGCCGGAGCCACCACGTCGACGAATGCGGCGGTCCGCAGCACGGGGGTGCGCTCGGAACGAAAGGCTCCCACGATCTCAACCGCGTGCAGGCCGATCGGGGCCTCCGGGCCGACCGTGAGGGCATAGTACCCGCGCGCCGTGCCGGGAGCTGGATCGCCGCGCGGCTCGAACACCGCGCTGGCCCACGGCTCGGCCACGCCGACCTCGATAGGTTCCGCCTCATGGTTGAGCGTGTAGGCGATGCGGAGGATCAGCTCCTTCCCTGCCTCCATTCGGGCCACACGGGCCCGGCTTGCCCAGCCGCCGGCGTCGGCCTGCGCGAAGAGGCCGAGGTGCAGAAGCGGGCGACTCGGCGCGTTCGTGCGCACCGTCAGAACCATGGGCGTGGGCTCGGTCCGCACGCTGGTGGGTCCGACCATGACCGTCCACGCGGCGGTTGCCCCGCCGGGAATGCGGACCGAAGTGGGGCGCACGCTGAGACAACTGCAACTGCCGCCGACGACCTCGCACTTGAGTTCGCCAGCGCCGGAGTTGTGCATCGCGATCTCCGTCTCGCGGGGGTTGCCGATGGCGATGCCCCGGATCAGGGGGACCTCACCCGGCTCCGCGCACGGCTCCGCGGCGGTCGGCCCGAGTTCTGGAACGAGGACGACGCCCGAGAAGTCGGCCGCGAAGTCCTCGCGGCGCGCTACGGCAACATGCGGGACGGCGCCGGTTGTTTCAACCAGCACGACTCCGCTCCGGCGGCAGTACTCGAGCACGACGAAGTGCTCGGTCCGCAGGTGAACGATCGCCGGAACCGTCAGTCCGTCGAGATCCTTGAGGGCGCCCTCCATCGGCTTGAGTCTGAGCCCCACCGCGTCGGCAAGACGGACCAGATCCGCCACGGTGAGTTCGGGCGCCCCGGCGTCCGCCGCGGCTGAGGCGCGCAGGTCCTCATGAACGCCGGTGTACCCGAGCAGTTCCCGCAGCACCATCAGCGCCCTCAGCCCGCAGTTCAGGCCGCCGTACAGCGCGGCTTCGCCGTACTCGCTCGAGTCGGCGAACGGCCCGGGTTCTTCGCTGAACGGATCGTCTCCCGCCGCCCCGCCACACGAGGCGGACGCCAACAGGAGAGCCGCGGCCATGCAGACGCGACGTCTCATCTCTCGGCCCCCCATTCGTCGAGCGGCCAGCGAACCGCCGCCATCTCGTCCACCATTTCACGCGCGACGCCCCCCAAAGCCAGGGCCTCCGTCCGCTCCAGCGCTTGCCGGATCTCGCCCTCGGGAGCCGAGGCGAGATCCGGCAAGGCGGCCGCGAGAAGCGGGTGTGAGTCCGTCGCATGGTGCAGCCTGAGACAGACCTCGTCCACGCTCGTGAGTTCGAAGGAGTCCCCGGCAGTCCCCGTGCGCTCGTGCACGCGCGTCGCGTAGCAGCGTCCCCGACACTGGTTGAGGCGCTCCGCCTCCGTGACCGTGGCTCGGTAGCCGGCTGGCTGGGCGCCTTCGATGAGCGTTCGGGCCCGGGTGCGCACGAGCGCCGGGTCGGGGCCCGCGAGCACATCGTACTCGCGAACCAGCCCTGGCCGAGACGGCTCGAGAACCCGAACGGTGAGCGTGGGCCGCTCGACCTCACCCGCTCCTGCCAGGACGCCTCTCCAGGGCGCGCCGGGAGCCACAGCGGCGACGCCCGACCTCATCCGCTCCGCCAAAGAGGCCGCGGAGCCCGGCCCTGACCCAAACGGGCAGTAGTGCCCGTAGTCACGCATCAGCGCTCCCGGCCCGCCGACGAGCGGCGCGACAAGGAGTTCCCGCTCGATGGCCCACGTTCCGTCGGCGAGCCTCCTGCGCTGGAGAGACGCCTTGTGGCCCCCCTGCCGCCAACGGGCCGACGGGCCGGTCTCTACACTCCAGAGAACCGCGTCGTCCAGACCGCTTGCGTCCGAGAACGGCGTGTTCAGAGCGAACAGCAACTCATCCAGAGGCGTGACGACCGAGACCGACAGCGACAGCGAGCATGCTTGACGCGGCCCCTCATACGGAGGGTCGAAGACCTCCGGCGCATCGGCAGGCGTCGGACACACGAACCAGACGCCCTCGCATCGAGTAATGACAACCCGCGGAACGTCACCGTCGCGCTCCTCGAGCCGGGCGGCCAGGACTTCCGTGCTTGTCCCCTGCGCCACCGCTGAGCGAAGCCACGGCGGCTGCGACAAGGCTGCAGCGGCGAGAGCGACAGCCAGCGCGCAACGCATTGAGGCGCCTCCCTCCTGACGGCGCAGGGGCGTGGCGCCGCCAGGCCCCTGCGCTCGGGCGCGCCGTCACTTGCGGCGCATCATGGTGCATCCGGTGGCCTTGTAGAGCCCGTACGAGTACGCGTGTCCGGACTCAGCCGAAGGACACTGACCCGTGGCTGTATAGTACCGCAGCGTGCTCGCGCAGTTCACCGTCTCCTGGCAGCACTGCCATGTCGACTGCGTGCCCCCGCTGGAGCAGACGAGGTAGCCGTTAACGCTGATCTTGTACTCCGCCGCTTCAGGTTGCCCCGGGAGCGGCTTGAACGGGAACTGATCCGGAACCGAGGTGGTGCAGGAGTCATCATCCTGATCGCAAGGAGCCTCTGCCGGGTCAGGGTCATCCTCGCATCGCGAGTTGTCGATCCAGCTCCCCCCGCAGGTCGCCCCCCCAACCACACTCCCCCACTCACTCTCGGGCAAGGGCGTCAGGTCGGCGAGAGCGC
>CAZCER010000697.1:0-2788 GCA_964497385.1 uncultured Armatimonadia bacterium
CCCCGACCAGAACGACGCGCGCATCCCGTCCGGGAACGCCTTCTGCATACGCGGCCTCGGTGACGCCTACCGGGACACGGGCGACGCGCGGTACCTGGACGCCGCGCGGCGGCTCGCGCGCTACTTCGAGCTGATCGCTCCCTACTGGCGCGACGCGGATACCGGCCGCGTGCATGAGTTCTACGGCCACTGCATCGACGGTCTCGTGCATCTCTACGAACTCGGCGGCGATACCCGGGCGCTCGACCTAGCCAAGGACCTCGGGGCCCGCGCCGGCCGCTCGAGTCACACCCACCATGCGCTCTCCATGCATCGGGGCGTGCTTGACCTCTATCGCGTCACAGGCGACCCGGTCTATCTCGAGCGCGCCGAGGACTACCTCCGCTGGTGCCGCGAGAACCGGCTCGTCACGGGCGGCCTGCCCGAGTCCATGCCGACCTCCGCGCAGGACGAGGGCTGCGGGCTCGCCGACTGCCTCGTCACCAACCTGACGGCTTTCTCCCTCACCGGTAACGACCTGTACCTGGATGAGGCCGAGAACTTGCTCGTCAACCACCTCGCCATGAACCAGTTCCACACCGGTGGCTTCGGCCATCGCGGCTTCGGTCAGGAGGTTGTGGGCGGCAAGGTCTGGCAAGGGTGGGACGGCCAGTTCGGCTCCGAGAACCCCGGCTGCTGCTCTCTCTGGGGCGCGTGGGCGCTCGGCACGCTCGGGGGCTACGTGTTCACTCAGGAGGGTGACGCCCTCGAGGTGAACCTCTACCCCGAGTGCGCCGTCGCCCTCCCCGAGCGCGGCGTGCGCCTTGAGATCGAGAGCGACTACCCCCGCATGACCTTCGCGCGCGTGCGAGTCTGGTGCGAGGGCGAGCGGGCGTTTGCCATGCGTCTCCGCATCCCCGCGTGGGCCGAGGGCGCGACGGCGACCTGCGGTGGCGCCGACCTGACCATGCCCCCGGCCGGGGAGCGCCTCGTGGTCGACCGGACGTGGAGAAGCGGGGACGTTGTGGAACTCCGCTTCCCGACAGAGCGTCGCCTCGTGCGATGGCCCGGCCCCAACTCGCCCTTCGCGGCCGTCTACGAGGGCCCGCTCTGCCTCGGCCTCTCCTCCGCGGTCGCCGATGTGGACTCCTGTCGTCGCGTGAGACTGCAAGCGGACGAACAGCCCGTCATCCTCGATGAAGCGGCCAATCCCGTCGATGGCCTTACCCCCATCGCGAACGACTGGCGCAACCCCGATGCCCACAACCCGAACCGCCTGCGGATCCTGTTCGAGGTGCTGGAGTAGCGCCTCCGCGCGGAGGGCAGGGCGGCGTCCCGCGCGAACAGGAGGCGGCGTACGGGGCGACGGCACGGCTCACGACAAGACCGAAGACACCAATCGACGATGGGGCGATGGGAATGGAAGGCACGAACGGGAACGCGGCCTTACGCTGGTACCAAGGCCTGCGCGGCTACCACTGGCTGGTGCTGCTCGTCGCTTCGCTCGGCTGGGCGTTCGACACCATGGACCAGTGGATCTTCAACTTCGCGAAGACCCCGGCGCTTGCGGAACTCCTCAGGATGGAGGCCGCCTCGCCGGACGTGAAACGCCTTGCCGGGTGGGCCACCGGGGTCTTCATCTTCGGCTGGGCCACAGGCGGCTTCGTCTTCGGGATGATCGGCGACAAGCTAGGCCGCACCCGCACCATGATGCTCACGGTCGCCATCTACGCCGTGTTCACCGGCGCTTCCGGCCTCGCCCAGGATGCGACGACCTTCATCGTCATGCGCTTTCTGACCGGACTCGGCATCGGCGGGGAGTTCGCGGCGGGCGCGGCGCTCATCGCCGAGGTCTTCCCCGATCACGCGAGGACCACCGCACTCGGCATCATGCAGGCGGCCTCGGCCGTCGGCAACATCTGCGCGGCCCTCGTGAACCTCTTTGTGAACAAACTGGTCCTCGGACCGAACACCGCCCCGTGGCGGGTGATGTTTTTCGTAGGGGTTGTCCCCGCGCTGCTCACCGTGGTCATTCGCATGTTCGTCAAGGAGCCGGAACGCTGGACAAAGGCGCGCGATGAGGCGAAGACAGGCGGCAAGGAACTCGGCAGCATCGCCGCGATGTTCCGGAGCCGCGAACTCAGAAAGCGAACGCTCGTCGGGGTGGGCCTGGCGGCGGTTGGCGTCATCGGCTTCTGGGGCATCGGCGTCTTCTCGCCCGACCTCTTCCAGGAAGCGCTCAACCCGCAGGGGCTGGAGCATCTCAAGGCGCAGGTCGAGGGTCAGAAGAGCATCTGCGTTCTCCTGCAGCAGGTGGGGGCCTTCTTCGGGATCCTCGCCTGGACGTGCCTCGCGCAGTGGATGGGACGCCGGGCGGCGTTCGCGCTCTCGTTCCTCGGCTGCCTCATCGTCGTCCCGCTCACGTTCCACTTCACGACCTCGTACGCGACCGGACTCATCCTGTACCCCATGCTGGGCTTCTGCCTCACATCGCTATTCGGCGGGTACGCGATCTACTTCCCCGAGTTGTACCCGACCCGACTGCGCGCAACAGGCACTGGGTTCAGCTACAACGTCGCGCGCTACATCTCCGTCCCGGGGCCCATCGTCTTCGGAGCGCTCGCCGCGGCGCTGGACTTCCGCTGGGCCGCGACTGTGCTTTCGGTGGTCTTCGTCCTGGGGATGCTCATCGTGCTTGTCGCGCCGGAGACCAAAGGCAAGCCCCTGCCCGAGGACCTGTAGGCTCAACTCACCCTCTCCCCGCGCGTCCTTCGACTGCTCGGCCTGAACTGCGGCCTCGCGCTCAGGA
>CAZCER010000698.1:0-1391 GCA_964497385.1 uncultured Armatimonadia bacterium
GTCCCGTTGGTCGCGCTCGATCTCCCGTTCAGCGCGGTCGGCGACGTCCTCGCGATCACCCCCACCGCCGAGCCGGTCGAGGGCGCCGACGGCTTCCTGCCGGCGCCCGTCGACGCGTCCGCCGTGTTACGCTGGTGGACCGCGAAGCGCGCGCTTCAGACGGCGCGTGAGAACACCCAGCGGGAACTCGATCTCATCCTGAAAGGCAGCGAGTAATGGCGAGCATCACGGCCAGTGGCAGGGCGGAGAGGCGACGGACCGTGACCGGTCTCCTCTTCTGCCTGCCGGCGCTCCTCGGGCTCGCGGCCCTGACCGCGTACCCGGTCGTCGCCTCTCTCTACTACAGCTTCTGCAACTACTCCGTCCTCAAGCCCCCGACGTGGATCGGCGGCGCCAACTACGAGCGCCTCGTGACCGACGAACTCTTCTACACGTCGCTCTCGAACACGCTCTACTTCGCCGTGTTCGCCGTGCCGCTCGGGATTGTCGTCGCGTTCCTCCTCGCGCTTCTCCTGAACACGGGCGCGCGCGGCCTGACGATCTACCGGACGGTCTTCTACATCCCCTCGATTGTCCCGATGGTCGCGAGTTCCGTGCTCTGGATCTGGCTGTTCAACCCGCAGTCGGGCGCCATCAACGCGCTTCTGAAGCTCGCCGGGATCCTCGACCCGCCCGGATGGCTCTCCGATCCGGCTTGGGCCAAGCCGACGATCGTGCTCTGGTCGGTGTGGGGCGTCGGCAACACGGTGCTCATTTTCCTCGCCGGGCTGCAGGGAGTGCCCAAGTCGCTCTACGAGGCCGCGGAGGTGGATGGCGCGTCGGCGTGGCGCAAGGTCCAGGCGATCACCATCCCCTACATGTCGCCCTATCTCCTCTTCGCCATGGTCATGGGGATGATCGGAGCCTTCCAGTTCTTCACTCCGGCGATGGTCATGACGAACGGCACGGGCGGGCCCGCCGACTCGACGATGTTCTATGCCCTCAACCTCTTCCACCGCGCCTTCAGCGACTTCAAGATGGGCTACGCGAGCGCGATGGCGTGGGTGCTCTTCGTACTCGTCGTGGTGGCGACGGTGATCGTGTTCCGCTCGTCGGCTCGCTTCATGTACTACGAGGGGGGTGAGCGCTGATGGACGAAGCCCGCGCCGTCCCACGCCCCCTTTGGCAGACGCTTCTCGTGCAGGGCCTCCTGGTCGTCTTCTCCCTGATCTTCGTGCTGCCGTTCGTCTGGCTCATGGGTTCTTCGGTGAAGACCGACGCCCAGATCTTCAAGACCCCGCCCGAGTGGATCCCCAGCCCGCTGACCTTCGAGAATTACCCCGGCGGGCTGACCTTCATCCCCTTCTGGCGGTTCCTGCTGAACACCAGCATTCTGTGCGTCGCCACAGTGC
>CAZCER010000698.1:1401-2783 GCA_964497385.1 uncultured Armatimonadia bacterium
CCCGCTCCAGCCGGTCACCGTCGATGTGGACGGCGCCGAGACTCCGGTCTATCTCGACCCCTCCGGCGCCCGGTACGCCCTGGTGGAACGCGACAAGGCCACCAGCATGGCGCGGGTGCGACCGGTCGGGCCGGACGGGTCGGTCGGCCCCGAGGAGACGCGGGAGTTCTATGGTCTCGAGGCCGAGCGGCGCTTCGGGCTGAAGTGGAGCAACTACCCGGAGGGCCTCGCCTTCATCAACTTCGGGCGGCAGCTACGGAACACGCTCGTGATTTGCATCGCGACGGCCATCGGCTGCGTGCTTTCGTGCTCGCTCGTGGCTTACGGGCTCGCGCGCATCCACTGGAAGGGCCGGAACGCGCTCTTCTACGCCCTGCTCGCCACGATGATGATCCCCCCGCAGGTGACGATGGTCCCGATGTTCGTGGTGTGGGCGAAGGCCGGGATGGTGAACACCTACTGGCCGCTGATCGCCCCGAGCTTCCTCGCGCCGGCGTTCTTCGTGTTCCTGTTGAGGCAGTTCTTCATGGGCATCCCGGAGGACCTCACCGACGCCGCGCGCATCGAGGGCTCGAGCGAGTTCGGGATCTACTGGCGGATCATCCTGCCGCTCTCGAAGCCCGCGCTCGCGACGGTGGCGCTCTTCGCCTTCCTCGGCGCCTGGAACGACTACCTCGGCCCGCTCATCTACCTCTCCGACGAGTCGCTCTATACGCTCTCTCTCGGGATCGCGAGCTTCTCGAGCCAGTACGGGTCCTACCCCGGCATGCTCATGGCGGTCTCGACCGTGATGACCGTGCCCATCATCATCCTGTTCTTCCTGACCCAACGCACCTTCATCCAGGGCATCACCCTGACGGGCATGAAAGGGTGACGGAGCCGGCTCTCTCCACGGAGCGCTTGATGAGGCGAGAGCGAGGTCCCGGTTGGGCTCGGCCCCGGCGCCGCACGCGCCGCAAGGGCCGGGTCCGTCAGTACCGGTAACCCGCGCGGACGACGCGACCGTTGCCGGAGTCGCAGATGTAGACGTCGCCATCTCCGCGAGAGGCGACGCCGGAGGGGCGGCTGAGGCGGCCGAGGTCGTCACCGAGGTCGGGGCCGATCACGGAGAGCACCACTCCGTCGCGAGCGAGCTTCACGACCCGGTCGGCGTCCTCGTCGGCGACCCAGAGACCGCCGTGGACGTCCTCCGCGCAGTCGACCGGCGTGGTGAGGCGGGGTCCGGAGTCCGAGCAGCCGCTGATCTCGGTGACCAGCTTTCCCATGAGATCCACGATCACGACGCGGCGGTTCATCGTGTCGCAGACGACGATCTCATCCTGCTTCGTGATCTCGACGCCCCGCGGCCCGTTCTTGCAGGGCTCGAGGAACACCTTCTCGAG
>CAZCER010000699.1:0-2780 GCA_964497385.1 uncultured Armatimonadia bacterium
AAGCCCTCCGGGGCGAACTCCGACCGGACGGCGTCGAGGTCGGCGCCGTCGCGGGCCGAGCAGGCTATCCCGAGATCCGTGCAGACGGCGAGCACGCGCTCGAAGAGCGCGGGCGGTGCGTCCGTCGTCACGATCCTGGCCGGCGGGCCGGCTTCGTCGATCACGTCCCCAAGCGCCGCGTTCGAGCCCTCGAACGCCCGCAGCCAGACGACTCCGCCCTTGGCGAAGCGCGTGCGCTGGACCGCGTTGTAAGCCGCGACGCAGCAGGCCCACGGTTCCGAGAGGGCGGCCGCCGACGAACTCGTCGATTCCTTCGTGATGGGCAGGAGGTAGCATCCGTCGTCGCCGTTCAGGACGTGCTCGCCGAGGATCACGTACTGCTCGAACGCGCCGGGGAGCATATAGCCGAACGCCATGCTCTTGCCGTTCACGTAGATGTCCGCCTGCACGACGTACCGCTCACCGACGCGGAAGCGGTCCTTCAGATCCTCGCCCACGGCGACGATCGTCACGGCGGGCTCGTGGCCCATGATGACGGGCTCGGCCTCGAGGTCGCGGCCGTAGAGCCGCGCGTGGCTTCCGCCTTGGCGGACGATCTTGAGGTCGGAGAAGCAGATGCCGCAGGCGTCGACGCGGGCCAGGAGTTCGCCGGGGCCCGGCCGAGCGACGGCGATCTCCTCGGGGCCGAGGTCGGGCCCGCCCAGGTTCTCGACGCCGGCGCCGTGCAGCAGCCACGCCCATTGCCGCTCGGGGATCATCGTCTCTTCAGCCAATCTACTCACCCGCTCCTTGCGCGCCTCGGATGCGCGCCTGGCGGATCGCCTCGTCGGGGCGGGTGTGGATCCGCGCCACCTGCGCTTCATTCAGCGGGTTTACCCCGCCGGCCGCAAGCGCGCCGAGGGCTATCCGACAGGTCTTGACGTGGGTGTACGTCGCGGCCTCCGCCTCGCGGGCCGTGCCGCCGAGCGTGAAGAGGCCGTGGTTCTGGATCAAGACGATCTTCGGCGTCTCGCCGCGCTCATCCTCGAAGCGCGCCACCGAGTCGCCGACCGCTCGCGCCAGCTCGAGACCGGGGTCCGTGTAGGGCACGTAGGCGCCCGCCACGCCGCAACTCACGATGTCGTCGGGATAGAGCCGGGCCTCGACAAGCAGCGTGGGATTCGGCGAGCAGAGGATCGCATTGACCGCGGTCGGGTGCGTGTGCGCGACGAAGTTCACGCCGGGCTTGGCGAGCAGGAGAGCGTGGAGCACGGTCTCCACGGACGGGAAATGCGTGCTGCCGGGGGCTCGCGCGGCGGCGAGGCACGACTTCACGTCCGCGTCCGTCAGCCCCTTCTGATCCAGCATGTCGAGGACGGTTCCCCGATTCACTTCGACGAACTCGTCCGGCCCCATGGTGCCGAGTTCACAGCCGCTTGCCTTGACGAAGAACCACTCGTCGTCGATCGCGGCGGAGGTGTTGCCTTCGCCCAGAATCGCCAGATCCCGCTCCGGCGCGCCGAGGCGGTGCGACATCGCGACCAACTCGCTCAGAATGCTCTTCTTGTCCACCGTTTCGCACGACCTTCCAACCGACGAGGCCCCGCCTCGTCAAGCCCGCGAGGCGGCCGACAGCGCCGCGACCGCCCAGTCCACAACCGCGTCCATCGCGACGCAGGTCTGTTCGCCCGAACGCAGATCCCGAACCGTAACCTGGCCCGAAGCCAGCTCGTCCTCACCGATGAGCGCCGCGAGCGCGGCGCCCAGACGGTCGGCCTGTCGGAGCTGGGCCTTGAGCCCCCGATCGAAATACTCGAACTCCGCCCGAAGGCCCCGCGCCCGCATGGCGGCCGCCAGCGTGACGCACAGGCGCTTCGCCTCGCCGCCAAGCCCCACGAGGAAGACCCCGGCCGGGAGCGGATTCGGGGGCTGGGCGCCGAGGGTTTCGAGCGCAAGGATCGCGCGCTCAACGCCCGCCGCGAAGCCGATCCCCGGAGTGGGCTTCCCACCCAACTCCTCGACCAGGCCGTCGTACCTGCCGCCTCCCGAAAGCGCGTCCTGCGCGCCGAGGCCGGAGTACTTCACTTCGAAAGCGGTGCGCGTGTAGTAGTCGAGACCGCGGACCAGCCTGCGGTCCATCGCATAGGGGACCTCAAGCGCGTCCAGCAGCCCCCGCAGTTCGGCAAGATGGGCCTCGCAGTCGGCGCAGAGAAAGTCCAACGTCGCCGGCGCGCCCTCGAGAAGGCTCTGGCAGTGGGTCGATTTGCAGTCGAACACGCGCATCGGATTCGTCTCGAGCCGCCCCTGGCACGTCTCGCACAGGTCCGAGGCGACCGACGCCAGCGCCGCGCGCAACGCCTCGCGGTGGGCGGGGCGGCAGACGGGGCAGCCGACGGAGTTCAGGGCGAGGGTGTGGCCCTCGACGCCGAGTTCGCGATACCAGTCCATGTTGAGCGAGATGACCTCCGCGTCGGCGTCGGGGCCCGGAGGCCCGAAGCACTCCACGCCCACCTGGTGCGCCTGGCGGTACCGGCCGGCCTGCGGGCGCTCGTAGCGGAAGATCGAGCAGAGGTAGAAGAGCTTGGTCGCGGCCTTCTCCCCGCCCATGCCGTGCTGGATGAACGCGCGCACCACGCCGGCCGTGCCTTCCGGCCTGAGGGCCAGAGAGCGCCCGCCTCGATCCTCGAACACGTACATCTCCTTGGAAACGATGTCCGTCGCGTCGCCGATGCCGCGGGCGAAGAGGCCGGTCTCCTCGAAGACCGGGGTGCGGATCTCCTGGTAACCGTAGCGATGGCAGA
>CAZCER010000700.1:0-2780 GCA_964497385.1 uncultured Armatimonadia bacterium
CGACCACCGAGATCTACACTCTTTCCCTCCACGACGCTCTTCCGATCTAACGCGCAGGTCATGACCCGCCGTGTGTGGGATGTGGCTGTCTTCCGCGGACGCTCAGTCTATCTCCTGATCGTGGACCAGGAGACCGGCGGGTGGGGTCACCTCACGCTGGACGACGTGCGTGCGCCAACGCCCGAGGAACTCGCGGCCCTGCCCGTGGACGGCTCCGACCCCGGTATGCCGTCGCTTGCGGAGGCGTTTCGCGGCCGAGCGCTGTCAACTCTGGACGCGACCGCGGCGGTCTCGGCCGAGGGCTTGGCGGCGCGCGCCGGCGCTCTGCGGGCGGCACTGGAGGGAACCTCCGATCTTGCTGAACTGAGTCGTCTCGAGGGCGAGGCGACAGAACTCGCTCGGTCCGCGCTCCTCGCGAACCCTTTGGTGACGGCTCAGCCGATCGTCTACGTGGTGCGCGCGCAGTACCTTCCGGACCATCACAACACGGAGACGATGTTCCAGACGGACGAGATCAACACAGGGAGCTTCCGAGGCGGAGGGGCGCTGAGAGTGCTCGATCCGGCGACCGGGGAGACGCGAACTCTCGTGGAGGCGCCGGAAGGGATTGCGCGCGATCCGGAGGTCTCCTTCGACGGGAAGCGCATCCTCTTCTCCCTCCGCTGGAACGCGCAGGACGACTACCACATCTACGAGATCGACGCCGATGGATCGAACCTCCGGCAACGGACGTTCGGTCGGGGCGTGACCGACATCGATCCCCTCTACATGCCCGACGGGCGAATCGTGTTCACGTCCACGCGCGAACCCAAGTACTGCATGTGCAACCGTCACATCATGGGGAACCTGTTCCGGATGGATTCGGACGGCGCGAACATCCATCAGATCGGGCACAGCACGCTCTTTGAGGGTCATGGCGCGCTGCTGCCGGACGGGCGGGTTCTCTATGATCGCTGGGAGTACGTGGACCGCAACTTTGGGGACGCGCAAGGGCTCTGGACCTGCAACCCGGACGGAACCAACCATGCGCTCTACTGGGGCAACAACACGGCGGCCCCGGGCGGAGTGATCGACGCGCGCATTCTTCCGAACGGGCAGCAAGCGCTTGCTGTGCTGGGCTCCTGCCATGACCGTCCGTGGGGGGCGCTCGCCATTCTCGATCGTCGGCTCGGCATGGACGGCCGCGCGCCGGTTCTGCGGACGTGGCCGGCCGATGCGATCGAGCGAGTCGGGCAGGGCAACTGGGACGCGTTCATCCCGGTGTCGCCCAAGTACGAGGACCCGTATCCGCTGAGCGATGACCTGTTCCTCTGCGCGCGTCAGACGGGCGAGGGCGAACGCATGGGCCTCTATGTCGTGGATGGGCGCGGCGCGGAGGCGCTCCTGCACGTCGAGGGCCTCGGGTGTTTCGATCCCGTGCCGCTCAGGCCGTCGGTTGCGCCGCCCGTCGTTCCGGACCGCATCGACCTGGAGCAGGCCACAGGCTCGTTCTACGTTGCGGATGTGTATGAGGGCACGGGCATGGAGCGTGTGGAGCCCGGCTCCGTGAAGCGCCTCCGCGTCGTGGAGTCCCCGGAGAAGCGGTTCTGGACGCACACGTACTGGGGCGGCCAAGGCACGGAAGCGCCGGCGATGAACTGGCACGACTTCAACAACAAGCGCATCCTGGGTTCCGTTCCGGTGGCTGCGGACGGTTCCGCGTACTTCCGCGCACCCGCGGACCGCTTCATCTACTTTCAGTTGCTTGATGAACGCGGAAGGATGATCCAGTCCATGCGGAGCGGGACGATCGTCCGGCCGGGGGAGCGCGCGGGCTGCGTTGGCTGCCACGAGAACCGAACCGACGGGGCTGCGAACGCCCTGCCGGAAGCGGCGCTTCGGGAGCCCGACGCCCTCGAGCCGTGGCTCGGACCGGAGCGCGACTTCAGCTACCAAGCCGAGGTGCAGCCGGTGTGGGACGCGAAGTGTCTGTCGTGTCATGACTACGGAGGGACGGGCGCGGAGAAGCTTGTCCTAGCCGGGGATCGGACCCTCGCGTTCTGCGCCTCCTACAACGAACTCTGGCGCAAGGGCTATGTGAGAGTGGTCGGCGCGGGCCCGGCGGAGATTCAGCCGCCTCTCTCGTGGGGGGCGCATGCGAGCCCGATCGTCGCCTTCCTCGACGGGGGCCATTACGACGCCACGCTCACGGAGGAGGAGTACGCGCGGGTCGTGACCTGGATCGACCTGAACGCGCCCTACTACCCGACGTACGCTTCGGCCTATCCGGCGAACCTATACGGGCGCAGTCCGCTTACGAACGCGCAGCTCGAGCGACTCGGCGCGCTGATCGGAGTGAGTTTCCTCGACGGGGCGAACGATCAAGCGGAGGAGGCGTTCGTGAGCTTCGCGCGTCCGGAGCTGAGCCCGTTGCTAGCGGGGCTGTCGGAGCCGGCGCGGTCGGAAGCGCTCGCGATTCTCGAGTCCGGCGTCGAGGCCCTTCGCGCGGTCCCGAGGGCGGACATGCCGGGCTTCGCGCTCCTGGGCGTCGACGCCGAGCGGGAGCGGAAGTATGAGCGGCTCGCTGAGGAAGGCCGCCGGGCGCTGGAAGCGATCCTCTCGGGAGCGAAGTACTACTCCCTAAGGGATTAGGGCGCATTTGGGCGAAACGTTGGCCCCGGCGCGTGCGACCGCTCGGCTCGAGCCACTCGGATCGCCGCTTGTCGCGCGCTCAACACCTGGAGGTGCTTGATGCACTTATCGAACGTGGTGCGGCCGATGGCCGTGCTGATGGGAATGTG
>CAZCER010000701.1:0-2757 GCA_964497385.1 uncultured Armatimonadia bacterium
TGAAGGGCGGAGAAGATGTCGTGCTGGCGCTCACCGCGCGGGGTCTGCTCGATGACGAAGGGGATGAGCCCGAGCGGGCCGGTTCCCTGACGTCGACCGGTCCGGTCGGACATCACGCGTCCTCCTTGTCGCCGGCCTCGGCGGCGTCGTCCGTCGCTTCGGGCTCCGTCGCGTCGGAGGTCGGCTCGTCCGCCTGATCCTCCGCCTCGCGCGCGGAAGACTCGTCGTCGGAGGTGTCGGTCTCGGTCTCGGTCTCGGTCTCGGCGTTCTCGGCCGACGCGTCCTCCGCGTCCTCGCCGGCGTCCTCCGCGGGCTCGTCGTCCTCTTGCTCATCGGGAACGTCCGGGAGCCACTCGCCCTTGAGGAGTTCGTCATAGGTCATCTCGGGCTCGTCGACGCCGATGTGCTCCAGGACGAAGTCGCAGACCCGCGTGCGGAGCATCCTGCGGCGCATCTCATCGAGCTGCCCGGTGCGCTCGAGGGTCTCCCACATCTCGGAGAAGCCCATCTTGGCGCTCTGGGCAAGCGACCAGACGCTCTCCTCGAGTTCCTCGTCCGGGAGTTCGATGGAGTGCTCCTTCGCCAGGGCGTCCGCCACCAGCATGACGGCGAGGGCTCGTTTGCTGTCCGCGCGGACGCGCCGGCGGAGCTGCACCTCGTCGATTCCCTCGCGCCGGAGATGATCCTCGACGGTCAGTCCCTCGCGGTCGAGACTCTCCTCCAGTTCGGCGAGCCGCTCGTCGGTCTCCGCTTTGACGAGCGTCTCGGGATACTCCAGCTTCGTCGCGCGGACGACGCACGCCATCGCCTGTTCGCGGGTCGTGCCCTCCACCAGGGAGTCGATCTCATTCTGGCGGTCTTCGCGGATGCGCGCGCGCAGGCCGTCGAGGTCCGCAACGCCGACCTTCTCGAAGAACTCGGCGTCCAACTCCGGGATGACGCGGCGCCGAATGCCCTCGACCGTCGCGGTGAACTTCGCCGACTTGCCGGCGAGGCGCGGATTGTCGTAGTCGTCGGGATACTCGACCGCGATCTCTTTCGTCTCGCCGACCGACATGCCGATGACGTCCGCGTCGATGGACGGCGTGTACCATTCGGCGCCGACCTCCATGTACATCTGCGGCAGCGCGTCCTCGGAGTAGAGGGTCTCGTCCTCGCATTCGATCTGGTAGCGCACGTAGACGAAGTCGCCGGACTCGACGGGACGATCGGTGATGTCAACGCTGGCGGCCGTGCGCTCACGCAGCTTCTCGATCACCTCATCGATCGACGCGTCGTCGAACGAGACCTTGGGCTTGACGATCCGCGCGTCGCGCCACTCCCCGATCTCGGGAACGGGCATGACCGGGACGGTGGCCGACACCGTGTACGCCTCATTCGGCTTCGGGAGTTCCACGTCGAGGTCCGGATCTCCCACGGTGTGCAGTTCGTTCTCCTCGATCACCTTCGAGAGCGACTCCGGAATCAGTTCGGACACGACCTGCTGTTGAGCCACCTCGGGCCCAAGCGCCCTCTCCAGGAGCGTCCGAGGGGCTTTGCCTCTCCGAAACCCCGGAAGCGCGACCTCCTTGGAGAGCGCTTTGTACGCTTTGTCGAAGGCGGCCTTCATCTCCGTCTCGTCGAAAGCGAGCGTGATCTTCACCTGGCAACCGGCCAGCCGTTCAATGCTGGTCTCCACCGGTCTACTCCTCCAAACTCACACATAGCTCCGGCGCCCGCGCAGGGGCGGCCGGAGCTGGTCCCGTACGGTATGTCTCGCGCGAGCACTCATCCGTTGGCCCCCGGGCCGAGTGCTCCAGGCCCTCAGGCGCCCCTCTGGTGGGCGAGCGGGGACTCGAACCCCGACGCCTTGCGGCACATGATCCTAAGTCATGCATGTCTACCGGTTCCATCACTCGCCCACGGGGCGGGGCCAAACCTTAAGTATAGGTCCGCCGGAGCGGCCGGGTCAACCGCCTCCTACCGCGCTCCAAGCTCTGAGCGCAAGGAGTCGATCAGCTTCTGCTGATTCTGGATCTGCGAGGAGAGCTGCTCGAGCAGGGCGAGCAGAGCGGCTTCGTTCACCGTGCCGTCCGCGTTGCGGGGGATGACGAGTTCCGCCGCGGCCCCACCGTCCGGCGCCGGGCCCGGGCCGGGCGCCGCGCCGGAATCCGCCGGATCCGGGTCGCCCCAGATCTCGATCTCGGCGATCTCGAGCGAACTCTCTTTGCCCCAATTCGAGTGGATGCGTATCATCACATAGCGAGCCGGGGTGGGCGGGAACTCAATCGACTGCTTCACATCGGACTTCTCGAGTTCCTTGCGCGCCACCGAGGTGAAGCTGCCCTCGTTCGCGTCGGTGGTGGACACGAGGATCTCCACGTCTCGGGGCCAGCGGGGCCCGAAGATGTGCGGCGGGCCGGTGTCCGAAGTCAGGGTGACGGAATGGACCGCGTGGACGGCCGTACCCGCGAAGTTCGCGGTGATGTCATACGGGAAGACGGGGTCTGTCTCGCTCGACCAAAGCTGCCCGTTCTCGGTGTTGGTCTGGCCGTCGTTCAGGCGATCCGGCGCGAAGAACTTGTCGAGATAGCTGGGGCACGAGATCACGCCGCCCCGATCGGCGAGCAACAGGTTCACACCGACGGCGCCGACGGGCGGTTCATCCGGGCCGACGGGCGGTTCGTCCGGGCCGACGGGCGGTTCATCCGGGCCGACGGGCGGTTCATCCGGGCCGACGGGCGGCTCATCCGGGCCGACGGGCGGCTCATCCGGGCC
>CAZCER010000702.1:0-2757 GCA_964497385.1 uncultured Armatimonadia bacterium
GGCGGCCCCGTCCTCGGAGAGCCCCGGCCAGCGGCAGCCGTACAGGGCCGTGATCTCCGTCACCCCGGATCCGTCGGTCGCCGCCGCGAACACCCTGTGTTCGCCCGACGCCTCCGCGCCGAAGTACACCGCGGCGCCGTCGGCCGAGAAGCAGAGCGACGAGACGCTTGCGGTGGGGCCGGAATCCCCGTGCAGGTCCGCGGTGAGGCGAACCGGAGCCGCCTCCGAGGTGGGGTCGGTCGGCACGATCTCGATGTCGTAGTCGCCCTCGAGTGTGGCGCTCGGGTAGTGCCTGCGCGTCGTGACAGCGGCGAGCGAAGCGTCCGAAGAGCAGGCCACCGAGACAGGGTCCGCCGCGTCAGGCGTCTGCCAGGCGAGTTCGGCGGGGTACCCGCCCGTCAGGTAGACGCGGTACACGCCCGGCACGTTCGCGTCGGCCCCCTCCACCCGGCCTGCCGCGAGAAGCGACACTCCCGAGGGCTCGAAGGAGAGATCGCCGATGCGGACGCCCGACGGCGCCTGGGCGATCTGAGTCAGGTGACCGAGCGGCGTCTGAGGAGTGCTTGCGAAGATCCTATCCGGAGCGACGGTGGCGTCGGCGTACGATCGCACGACCGCGAACCGCGTGCCCGCCCGTGAGACGTAGGGACGATCCGTGTAGTCCGGCGCAAGGGCGTTCGTGAGACGGACCAAGTCGGTTCCGCTGTCACGGATGGAGAACGCGTTGTCAGCCGTGTCGAGAGCCGGCGAGGCGAACACGATCTCGGCGTCCGAGATCGAGCCGACGAGCCCCAGCGAGAGCGACGTATCATCGGGTACGGTGACGACCCAGTACCCGGGCAGGAGCCCCCAGCTCACGGAGGTCGCCGTGACCTCGGCGCTCTCGACCAGGTCGTAGGTCTGGGTGTCCGCGTTCAGCCTGCGCACCACGAAGTCCGGGTCGTCCGGTGCGGGGTCCCCGAAATCGCTGATCAGCGCCACCGTGAGGGGCCACGAACCCGAGACCCGGACATCAACCATGGCGTAGATGACGAGGAACGCGCGCTCGCCCGCCGGAAGGGGGACCTCCGCGGGCAATGCGGTGTCGCGGCATAGGGCGAAATGGAAGATGGAGTCATATTCCAGCGACGCGGACGGAATCGTCACCGTCGCGCCCCTGAGTGTGAACGAGATGCCGCTCGTTGCGGTGACCGTGCGCTCCGACTCCGCGATGATGTCCCCCGAAGCCGGCGGGTCGATGTCGCCGCCCGACACGCCGTGGTGGCTCGTGCAGCCTGCGGACGTCAGCGCGAGGACAGCGGCGACCACGCAGGCGACGGCCCCGCGCGGGCCGAAGCTCCTTGCGAGCTTGGTATGGGAGGTCAGCGACTTGGCGTGGATCGACATTTCCGTTCCTCTGGACGAGCGTCTGCCGAAGTGGCCCGGGGATCCGAGCTACGAGCGCGAACTGGTTTCCTCCATCGCTGCGGGCGACGCGGCGAACCTCTCACGGCTCTCACTCTGCGCCCACACCGGCACACATGTGGACGCGCCCTTCCATTTCCTTACCGACGGCCGAACCGTCGACGCGCTCCCGCCCGATCTGCTCTGCGGCCCCTGCCGCGTCGTCGACTGCGGCGACGCCGAGTGGATCACCCGCGAACTCGTCGAGAGCTTCGCGCTTCAGGGTACCGAGCGCGTGCTTTTCAAGACAACCAACTCCGCGCTTTGGGGCGACCCGACCTTCCATGAGGACGCCGTAGGCTTCGACCCCGGCGGGGCGAAAGCTGTGCGAGACGCCGGCGCGCGCCTCGCGGGCGTCGACTACCTCTCGGTGGGCAGCTTCCGCAAGCACGGCATCAAGGTTCACCACACGCTGCTCGGCGCCGACATGGTCCTGATCGAGGGTCTCGATCTCTCGCGCGTCGAACCCGGCGAGTACGAACTCCTCTGCGCTCCACTCCTGCTCGTCGGCGCCGAAGGCGCCCCGGCGAGGGTCTTTCTGCGCATGTAGCGTGGTCTCCGCTGGCCGCGCGGACTCGGTGAGGAAGGGCTTGAGATGAAGACGGTCGTGACGTTTGGCGAGATCATGCTGCGGCTCGGGCCGCCTGGGCACGAGCGGTTCACACAGGCGCGCAGCTTCGATGTGACCTTCGGGGGCGGTGAGGCGAACGTGGCCATCTCCCTCGCAAACTACGGCGATCCTGTCGAGTACGTCACACGGCTCCCGAGGAACGACATCGGCGACGCGTGCGTCGCCTTCCTACGCGCCTTTGGTGTCGGCGTGCGCCACGTCGCGCGCGGCGGCGACCGCATCGGGATCTACTACCTCGAGGCGGGAGCGGGGCAGCGCGGAAGCAAGGTCATCTACGACCGCGCGCGCTCCGCGATCGCCGAGGTCGAGGCGGGGATGATCGACTGGGAGACGGTTTTCGCTGACGCCGACTGGTTCCACTGGACGGGCATCACCCCGGCCATCTCGGAGAACGCCGCGAACGAGTGCCTCCGCGCGATCGAGATCGCCAAACGCATGGGCGTCACGGTCTCCTGTGACCTCAACTACCGCAAGAATCTCTGGAAGTGGGGCAAGAAGGCCGGAGAGGTCATGCCCGACCTCGTGGCCCTCTGCGACGTCGCCATTGGCAATGAGGAGGACGCCGATATGGTCTTCGGCATCTCGGCGTCCGGCGCGGACGTAACCGGCGGCCGCGTCGAGGCCGCCGGTTACGTCGAGGTCTGCGAGAAGCTCCACGAGCGCTTTCCGAGCCTCACGACCGT
>CAZCER010000703.1:0-2751 GCA_964497385.1 uncultured Armatimonadia bacterium
GAGAATCGCCTCGTCGGGATCAAGTCCCGCGAGATCTACGAGTCCCCGGCCGCGGCGCTGCTCGCCTACGCGCACCGCGAGATGGAGGCTCTCACGCTCGACCGCGACACCATGCACTTCAAGGCCGAAGCCGCGCTTCGGTACTCCGAACTCGTCTACTACGGCCTCTGGGACTCGCCGCTCCGCGAGCACCTGCAGGCTTTCGTGGACTCCACCCAAGAGCACGTCAACGGCGTCGTTCGTCTGAAGCTCTACAAGGGCTCGTGCGCGGTCGTCGGACGCTCCTCGGACGACAGCCTCTACCGCACCGACCTCGCGACCTACGATGTAGGAGACACCTACGACCAACGCCACGGCGAAGGCTTCTGCAAAGTGTGGGGCATGCCCGTGGAAGTCGCGCGCGAGCGGGCGCGCCGCGCCGCGAAGCGCTAGCCCAATGGATGGCCGGGCGGCGGCTCAGCACGGGCCGTCGCCCGGCGAACACTCGGGGAGGATCGCGTCATGTCTCGAGCGCTGCTCGGCCTCTCACTCGGAACCCTCCTTGCGGTCTGCGCCGGGTCCGCGGCGGCGCAAGAGCCGACCGACGTCCTCGGCGTCTACCTCGCCTGCCTCGACCGAGGCGACCTCGACGGCGCGCTGACGTACTGCTCGGCGCCGGGCGCGCCGGACCCCGATGCGCTGCGCGACCTCCGCGGCTCCATGGACGGCGTCGCGAACGAGATCGACCTTCCAGGCGTGGTGCGCGCCCTGTCGCTCTTCGTGCCGCTCTCTCCGGCGCCGATGGAGTGGCGTCCCAAGGGGCAGCCCATCGTCGTGGGCGACGAGGCGATGCTGGACCTGACCGTCACGACGACCCTGGTCTTCGACCAGCGGGTCCACTTCGTACGCGGGGGCGCCGGGTGGCGGATCGACCTCGCGAGGACCTTCGCGACGAACTCCGAGGGGACGCGCGTCGCGACGCTCCTCGGGCGCGAGGGCTTCGTGGAGCAGGAAAAGGCCCAGCTTGCCCGCATCGGCCAGGCGATGGCGCGCTACAGCGAAGAGAACGGCTGGCGGCTGCCGCAGGCGGAGACGTGGCGCGAGGACCTTCTGGCCTACACGGACCTTGTCAGCGCGGCCGACTTCGCGTCCCCCGCGATCCCGTCCGGAGAGATGGCCTACGCGATCAACGCGAACGTCGCCGGCCTCCTCGGTCGGGACGTCAAGGAGCCCGCGCGAACCGTCCTGGTCTTCAGTTCCACGCCGGGGACAAGCCAGGGCGGCCCGAGCGCCGTGGATCCGCGCCACCATGGGCGGGCGCTCGCGCTCATGGCCGACGGGCACACGGAACTCATGGTGGATGCGTCCGAGTACGAGTGGGGCGCTCGCCCGCTCGGTCCGACCGGCGCGGCGACGGTGAAGACCACATGGCTCGAGGGCGGGGAGATGGTGGCGCTCCGGGACGTGCTTGCCCCGATCGGCGGCTCCATCGAGTGGCGGGAGCGGGAGGGGTACTCGGTGGCCCAGGCCCTCGGACACCAGGTCTACATCCGCCCCGGCGACACGGAACTCCTGGTCGACGGGGCGAAGGTGCGCATTCCGACCGCCGCGGCGGTCGTCGAGGGGACGCTCTACGTACCGGTGAGCCTTCCGAGCCGAGCGCTGGGCCTTTCGGTCCGTTGGGTGACCGGCGGCGTGGAGTACAAGTAGCCGACAGGGGCGAACCATGCTGACGGTGCTCGGAGCGCTGATCTGCCTGCAGCCTGCGGCGGTCGCGAACGATGCGGAGGCTCAGCCCACCATGCGCTGCTCGGAGATCCACATCCGCGACCCGTGGATCCTGCCGTACGACGGCGTCTACCACCTGATCGGCACCACGGGCGACGCCTGGGGCAAGGGCGGCGGCGGATTCCTCGCATACTCCTCGACGGACCTCGTGAACTGGACGAAGCACGGCCCGGCGCTTCGGTTCGACGACCCGCCGACCTGGGCCGCGTACCACTTCTGGGCGCCCGAGATGGTCGAGCGCGACGGGCGCTTCCACCTGTTCTACTCGGGCAAAACCGACGCGACCTGTCGCGGGACGGGCGTGGCGACCTCCGAGTCCCCGCTCGGTCCTTTCGTGAACCTCTCGGACCGGCCGCTCACGCCTCTCGAGTGGGAGTGCCTCGATGGGCACCTCTTCACCGACGGCGATGGCTCAAACTGGTTCATCTTCGTGCACGAGTGGGTCCAGTGTCCCGTCGGCGAGATGTGGGCCCAGCGCATCTCCGACGACTTCACGCGGCTCGAGGGTGAGCGCCACTTGCTTTTCGTCGGGAAGTCCGCGCCCTGGTCGAACAAGGTGATCGACGGGCCCATGATGGTCCTCCGCGACGGACGCTGTCACCTGTTCTGGTCGAGCTTCGAGGAGCGCCCCGACCGCGAGGGCGGCTACGTGTGCGGCGTCGCCGCCGCCGACAGCATTCTCGGACCCTACGAGCACTCGGCCGAACCCGTCATCGTGGGAGACGGCGGGCACAACTGCGTCTTCGAGGGGTTCGACGGCCGTCTCTACACGTGCTTCCACCAGCCGAACCGAAGTCCGGACGAACGCTTGCGGATCCACGTCCTGGAGTACGCCACCGGCGTCTGGACTCTGGGCGAGAGGGTGGGGGACTAGTCCCCGAGCAGTTCCTCCGGCGCTTGCGGGGTCAGCCCGAACACCTGGGTCTGCCCCTCCGTGAACCACTCGTTGAGTTCGAAGTTCTCGAACGACACCCCGCCCGGTAT
>CAZCER010000704.1:0-2744 GCA_964497385.1 uncultured Armatimonadia bacterium
CCTGGCCGGCAAATGCGACCAGGTGATTCTCGCCACTGACCCCGACCGCGAGGGCGAGGCCATAGCCTGGCATCTGGCGGCGGCGCTCGACGTGAAAGACCCGGTCCGGATCGAGTTCAACGAGATCACGAAAGGCGCGGTGCTGAACGCGCTGGAGAATCCGCGCAAGATCGACCGCATGCGCGTGGACGCGTATCAGGCGCGGCGAATCCTCGACCGTCTCGTGGGTTACGAACTCTCGCCGTTGATCAGCCGCAAGGTGCGGACGCGCGGGCTCTCGGCCGGCCGCGTGCAGTCGGTGGCTCTCCGGTTGATCGTCGAGCGCGAGCGTGAGATCCAGGCTTTCGTGAGTCAGGAGTACTGGTCTCTGATCGCCACGCTCAGCCCCAAAGAGGAAGACGCCCCGTTTCTCGCGCTGCACCCATGCTCCAAGCAGACGCGGCTCAGCCTCGCGAACGCGGAGGAGGCTCAAGCCGTCGCGGACGCGGTGAGCCGGTCGGCCTGGATCGTGGAGAAGGTGGCGCGCTCGACCCGGAAGCGCCGCCCGCGCCCGCCGTTCATGACGAGCACGCTGCAGCAGGCCGCGTCGAGTCGGCACGCTTTCTCCGCGGCGCGCACGATGCGCGTGGCCCAGAGTCTGTATGAGGGCAAGGAACTCGGCGACGAGGGCCAGGTCGGTCTGATCACCTATATGCGAACCGACTCGACTCGCGTCGCGACCTCGGCTCAGGATGAAGCCCGCAAGGTGATCGAAGAGGCATTCGGCAAGGAGTATCTCCCCGACAAGCCTCCGATCTACAGTCGGAGCAAGGGGCAGGACGCGCACGAGGCGATCCGTCCCACCTACGCCTCCCGCACTCCGGACTCGCTCGCCCCGTTCCTCACGGCGGACGAACTGAAGCTCTACAAACTGATCTGGGAACGCTTTGTCGCCTCGCAGATGGCTCCGGCGATCATCGAGTCGGTCCGCGCGGACGTCCGCGCCGGCGAGCACCTGTTCCGAGCGCGCGGCTCGCGCATTGACTTCCCCGGCTGGCTCGCCGTCACGGGCGCCGGTTTGGAGGCGCTGGAGGGGAACGGCGCGGGCAAGAGTTCGGAGGGCGGCGAGGAAGACGAGGCCGAGGAGATCGCGCAGAAGGGCCTTCTTCCCGACATGAAGGAGGGCCAGGAACTCGACTTCCGCGGCCTGGACTCGAAGCAGCACTTCACGCAGCCGCCGCCGCGCTTCACCGAGGCGCAGCTCATCGCCGAACTCGAGGCGCGCGGCATCGGTCGACCGAGCACGTACGCGGCGACCGTCGAGGTCATCAAGCAGCGCGAGTACGTGGACCTCGTCGAGCGCCGTTTCGTGCCGACGCCGCTCGGCTTCGTGGTGAACGACCTGCTGGTCGAGCATTTCGGGGACATCGTGGACGCGGAGTTCACGGCCCGCATGGAGGAGAGCCTCGACTCCATCGACAGAGGAGAGCGCAACTGGCGCGACCTCCTCGCGGAGTTCTACAAGGGCTTCTCGGACGCCCTCGGCAAAGCCCGCGACGGCATGGAGGAGAAGCTGCCGGAGGTTGGCGAGGACTGCCCCGAGTGCGGGAAGCCCCTCATCATGCGTCGGAGCCGCAACGGCGCCTTCGTGGCGTGCTCGGGCTACCCGGAGTGCAAGTACGTCAAGCGCGACGGCAATGGTCCGGTGGAGACGGGGGAAGCCTGCCCGCAGTGCGGCAAGCCGATGGTGAAGCGCCAGGGCCGTAAAGGCGAGTTCGAGGCGTGCTCGGGCTACCCGGAGTGCAAGTACGTCAAGCGCGACCCCGCCGCGGAGCCGCAGCCGACGGATGAGGTCTGTCCCAAGTGCGGGGCTCCCCTGCTCCGACGGCAGGGCCGGTACGGACCGTTCCTGGGGTGCTCGGCCTACCCGAAGTGCCGGTACATCAAGGACGAGGGGCGAGGCGCGGCGCGCGGCACGGGAGTGCCTTGTCCGATGGAAGGCTGCGACGGCGAGCTGGTGCGGCGCGTTTCGCAGAAGCGCGGCAGCGTCTTCTATGGGTGCAATCGCTACCCGAAGTGTCGCTATACGTGTTCGCACCGACCGGTCGCGCGCCTCTGCCCCCAGTGCGGCGCCAAGCACCTGATGTGGAAGGAACCGCCGGAGGGCGTTGAGGGCAACGGGGAACTCGTGTGCCCGAACAAGGACTGCGATTACTCGGAGCCGGTCGATGACGAGCTGCTCAAGGCGCTGCGCGCCTCGAACGGTGAGACAGACGGCAACGGAGGCGAGGGAAGCGGTGGGTAGCCGCGCGCGGGGCGAGCTGGGCGCAGGTCTCTTCGTGGCTGTCGGGCTCGTCGCGTGCGGAGTGCTGGTGCTGGAGATCTCGCTGACGCGGGTGCTCTCCGTGCTCCTCCGGTTCCACTTCGTCTTCCTGGTGATCTCCGCGGCGATCCTCGGCTTCGGGCTGGGCGGCATGGCCAGCCTCTCGTCCTTGCGCTGGTTGCGCGAGCGCGTTGGGGACCGCCGGGTGCTCATCGCGCTGGCGCTCGCGGCCGCGGCCTCGATTCCGGCGGCCCTGCTGCTCGTGTTCCGGACCTCGCTGAGCCAGCGGATCTTTCATCCTTTGCTCGTTCCCGCCGCCAGCATCGGCCCGTTCTTCTTCTGCGGGGCTTTTATCTCGTACGCCTTCGACCGCGCGGTGAAGTTGGCCGGGCGGTTGTACTTCGCGGATCTACTTGGGGCCGCGTCCGGCGCCTTGCTGGTG
>CAZCER010000705.1:0-2734 GCA_964497385.1 uncultured Armatimonadia bacterium
GAAGTTGCGCCGGTGGTCCACGGGGGCCCGGATCTCGAGCTTCTTCGGGACCCCGCCCCGCACGTCGACGACCCACAGGTCGAAGTTCCACTCGTAGATGAGCCACTTGCGGTCACCCGAGAGCGAGGGGAAGGACACCTGGTCCTCATGGTGGCGGGTGATCTGCCGGATCTCGCCGGTCTCGAGGTTCTTCGCGGCGAGGTTTGGTCGACCGAACTGCTCGGTGACGTAGTAGATCTCCGTGCCGTCGGCCGAGATCTGGGCCCAGATGTCATTGCCCGCAAAGTCGGTCACGAGGCGGTACGTGCCCTCGACCGTGTCGTAGAGGTAGGCGTTCCCGTTGTTCGAGCCGCGGTAGCCCTTCCGCGTCCACGAGTCGCCCGACTCGGAGCCGGAGATGAACCGGCCGTCCGTCGAGTAGCTGTGAGCGGTGAGACTGAACGGGCCTTTGAGGATCGAGCGGACGCTCCCGGACTCGAGATCGATCTCGTAGGGCGAGGTCTGGTCGTGCTCGCGGCGGCCGGCGTAGAAGAGGAGCTTCTTCCCGTCGGGCGACCAGTCGGCGAGGGTGTCCGACGCGCTGTGGTAGGTGACGCGTTGGGCGGGCCCTCCGTCGATCGGCATGATGAAGAGGTCGCCGTTCCCATAGCGGTCCGAGACGAAGGCGATCCGCGATCCGTCCGGCGAGAACCGGGCTCGCGTCTCGTAGGCCTCGTGCACGGTCAGGCGGCGAGCCGTTCCGCGGTAGGAGTCGTCGAGGTCCGCGAGCCAGAGGTCGCCCTGGTAGCTGAAAGCGACCTGCGAGCCATCGGGGCTCAGATCGGGTTGGTGCATGTCGCGGAGGATGGGCAGGTCGTCCGCGAGGGACGCGCCGGCGAAGAGCGCGAGCGCACAGGCAAGCGTGGCTCGGAGCGGAGCGGTGGTTCTGAGCACGAAGTACCTCCCGGGGCTGGTGGGCTGTCTCGGTGTGTTGTCTTCCCCGCTCGGAGCGACGGACCTCTCAGGCGAGGGGTAGCCAAAGCCGCCGGTGGACCGGCCGCCCGAAGCCCGGCCCTTCACCGACGCTTCACGTTGGCGCCGAGGGGCGGGGCAGTCTCCGGGAGAAACCACGTCAGGAAGCGGCCCCCGCGCAGCCCCCGCCGCTCGAAAGGAACCGACCTTGCCGACCTACCGCATGCTCGCCCTGTGCTTGGTCCTCGCGCTCACGCTTCCGGCCGCGTTGGCCCAGGATGCAGCCCCCGAGAAGCCTACCTGGGAGGCCACTGTGGAGGCGCCGGCGCCGGACGCGGCGCTGTCGGGCGAGGTTGAGGTGCGCCTCCGCGTCACGCCGTCCGACCAGGGTGACGCGATCCTCGCGGCCGGTTTCGACGGTGGGCCGTGGACCGCGCTCACGAAGGGCGCCGAGCCCGGCCTGTGGGTGGGGCGACTCGACACCACGCTGGGGCCCAACGGGAAGCGCACGCTCCGCTGGAACGGCCACGCGGGCTGGGCCAAGAACCAACGGATCGGCGGAAAGGTGAGCGTCCGAGTCGAGAACCCCCTGCGCTGCTACTTCGGGGACATCCACTCCCACACCGCCTACTCCGACGGGGTGCTGTTCCCCGAGGCGGCGATCGCGTACGCTCGGGACGTCGCGGGCCTCGACTTTTTCTGCCTCACCGATCACCTCGAGGCGCTCGACGACGACGAGTGGCGCGACAGCCGAGAGCAGGCGTGGGCCGCGAATGAGGACGGCCGGTTCGTGTGCTTCCCAGGCATGGAGTGGACCAAGAAGCAGGGCCACGCGAACATCTTTGACCCCGAGGGCTTCCTCTGGCCCGAGGACCGCGACGGGTTCTACCAGGCGGTCGCCGATGCGGGGCTCTTCGCCATGTTCAACCACCCCGGTGACGGCAAGGGCGTCTGGGGGGACCTGGCCTACTCCGAGGTCGGCGACAAAGCGATGCGCCTCATGGAGGTCCGCGACGACGCCGAACTCCAGGCGTACGTCCTGGCCCTCAACAACGGCTGGCACATCGCGGCGGCCGGCACGGATGACACCCATGTCGCGAACTGGGGCCAGGGCTACGCCCTGACGGGGGTGCGCGCGCCGTCCCTCACCAAGCGGAACATCCTGGACGCGCTCCGGAACCGCCACTGCTACTCGACGCTCGACGCCAACTGCGAGATGCTCCTCCTCGTGAACGATGCGCTGATGGGCACCGAGTCGCGCCAGCCGGCCGCCGACGTCTCGATCCGCATCGAGATCGTGGATCCGGACGAGGGCGACACGGTGGCCGAGGTCGCGCTGTACGAGGATGGCAAGCCTGTGCGGACGGAGAACCCGGGCACGACCGGGTTCGCGCTCGAGGAGACGCGCACGCCGCCTGCGGGCCCGCACCACTACTTCGTGGTCGCGCGCCAGGCGGACAAGGACCTGCTTGTCTCGGCGCCCGTGTGGGTGACAGCGAAGGACGCCGCGGAGTGACAACGGGCCCCGCTCCGCGGAAGGCTCGCGCGGGGCCCGGGCGGAATAACCATCGCGTACTCAGACCGCCAAGGAGGCGCGGAATGCCGAAGGTCGTGTCCGCCGAGGAAGCCGTTTCGCACATCCGCTCGTTCGACGTCGCGTGGGTGCACTCGAACGTTTCGAACCCGGCCGTCCTTCTCGAGGCCCTTGCCGCGCGCGCCGACGAACTCGAGGGCGTGGAACTGATCCATCTCCTCACGCTCGGTCCCGCGCCCCACGTCGCTC
>CAZCER010000706.1:0-2034 GCA_964497385.1 uncultured Armatimonadia bacterium
CACCTCGGTCGCCGCGACGATCTCGACGGCCCCGCGCGAGAACAACCCGAAGAGCCCTCCTTTGGAGAGTTCCTTGGTCGTCAGGATGACGGCGTCGGGACCGAGATCGTCACGCACTTGCGCAAGCGCGTCACGGTATGTTCTGGCTTCGTAGCGTCGCACTTTCATCGGGCATAGACCACCGTTCCAACGCGCTCGATGGGCGCGTCCGGTACGAGTTCGCGCATCGCGAGGATCGTCAGGCCCTCGAAGACCGATTCGGTGAGCCGGCGCAGCGGCAACCGCACCGCGTCCGCGCACACCATGATCGGTTCGTAACCCTCGCGGCTCACCGATTGTATCGCTTTGGCCATCTCTTGCAGAATCGACTGTCCGAGATCGGGGTCGAGCGCGATGACCCGGCCCTCCGACGTCATCTGGATCGACTCGATGATGGCGCGCTCAATCCGCGGGTCCATCGTGATGATCCGCAGTTTGCCGTCATCGGACTTGTGATGGGCGCAGATGCGCCGCCTGAGGGCGAAACGCACCGCTTCAACGAGTTCATCGGGATCGCGCGTCTGGGAGACCTTGTCCGCCAGGGTCTCGAGGATCGTCACCATGTCGCGGATCGAAACCTGTTCGGCGAGAAGCCCGTGCAGGACCTTGTGCAGTTCGGCGACGGTGAGCTGATCGGGGATGAGCCCCTGAACCGCCGCCGGGTGGCTCCGGGCGACGTGGTCGAGGAGGTCCTGGACCTCCTGGCGTCCGAGGATCTCGGCGGCGTGCTTTCGGACGATCTCCGTCAGGTGCGTGCTGATGACGCACGTGGCGTCCACAACGGTGTATCCGGCGTTCTCGGCGCGCTCGCGTTCGGCCTCCGTCACCCATAGGGCCTTGAGGCCGAAGGCAGGGTCGATGGACTCGATCCCGTGGATCTCGGTCTGGTCGGGCGGGACGCCGATCACCAGAAAGCGGTCGGTCACGACTTGGCCGCGAGCCACCTCGACGCCGCGAAGACTCACGCAGTACTCGCTCGGCTCCAGTTGGAAGTTGTCGCGAATCCGTATCGGCGGCACCACGAGGCCGAGGTCGGTCGCCATCTGCTTGCGGATCATCGTGATTCGCTCGAGCAGATCGCCTCCGTAGTCCGGGTGCGCGAGCGCCACCAAGCCGTAGCCGATCGACAGCTCGATGGGCTCCACTGTGAGCAGTGGGTGGACGTCCTCCGGCGCGGTCGGAGCCTCCGCCTTGCCGCCTTCGGCGGCCGTCGGCGCCGCCGGGCGCTTCCGGGCGCGCTCCATCGCCATGCCCCCGGCCACTCCCGCCGCTCCGGCCAGCACAACCGGCCACGTCCGCAGGATGACGCCGAAGAGCCCCACCGCCCCGCTCGCGATGATGATCGAGCGCGGGTGCGAGAGGAGCTGCGTCTGCATCTCGGTGCCGAGGTTCACGCCGGAGGCCGCGCGGGTCACGATCACGCCGGTGGCCGTCGAGATCAGGAGGGCCGGGATCTGCGTGACGAGGCCCTCGCCCACGGTGAGGCGCGTATAGGTCTCAAAGGCGTCCCGGAGTTCCATGCCCTTCATCATCCGGCCGATCACGAGGCCGCCCACGATGTTGACGAGCACGATCACGATGGCCGCGATGGCGTCGCCTCGGACGAACTTCGCGGCGCCGTCCATGGAACCGTAGAAGTCAGCCTCGCGCTGGATGTCGAGGCGTCGGTCGCGAGCCTGGGCCTCGTCGATGAGCCCGGCGTTCAGGTCGGCGTCGATCGCCATCTGCTTGCCGGGCATCGCGTCCAGGGTGAAGCGCGCGGCGACTTCCGCCACCCGGCCGGCGCCATTCGTGATAACCACGAACTGGATGACCACGAGGATGAGGAAGACGACCAGGCCGACGACGAGGTTCCCGCCGACGACGAAACTCCCGAACGAGTGCACCACCGAGCCGGCGTCGCCATGGAGGAGGATGAGACGCGAGGTTGAGACGTTGAGCGCGAGCCGGAACAACGTGGTGACCAGCAACAACGACGGGAAGACGGAGAACTTG
>CAZCER010000706.1:2044-2732 GCA_964497385.1 uncultured Armatimonadia bacterium
CTCCGCCACGCGACCGGCGCCGTTCGTGATGACCACGAACTGAATGACGATGATGATGACGAAGATGATGATCCCGACGACCTGATTGCCGGAGACCACGAACTGACCGAACGCGTCGATCAGATGCCCCGCCCCGTAGGGCTCGTCCCCGCGCGAGAGGATCAGCCGAGCGGCCGAGACGTTCAGCGAAAGCCGCAGGAGGGTCGCCACGAGAAGCACCGTCGGGAAGACCGAAAGGTCGAGGGGGCGCGTCGTCTGCGTGGTGAGCACGAGCATCGCCACGGCGACGATGATGTTGATCCCCAGCAGAAGGTCGATCAATACCGGAGGCACGGGCACGATCAGCATCGAGACGATCAGCACGAACAGCACGCCGGGGGCGTAATCAGCCGCCTTCCCCGCGAACCGAAGCGTGTTCGTCGCCGTTGCGGTCTGCGCCGCCATGCGCTCCCTCTGCCTCTACGCGTCTCTTCGGGGTCCGTGACGCACGGACCAAGGGACAGCCGCGCGCACCCCGCGCGCGGCCTCCCCGGCGCTCTCCACTACACCGCCGCGCGACGGCCCTGTCGGCCGCGCCGCAGTCGGTAGACGTAGGCCAAGACCTCGGCCACGGCGCGGTACAGCTCCTCGGGAATCTCGCCCCCTAGGGGAACGAGGCTGAAGAGGGACCTTGCCAGCGGCCGGTTGA
>CAZCER010000707.1:0-2712 GCA_964497385.1 uncultured Armatimonadia bacterium
CGGCTGCCCATCTTGATCGCGACGCACGCGACGCCGCGGTCGAGCAAGAAGCGCGCGCAGTCGGCCGGCTCGGTCCGGCCGGTGATGTGCTGAGCTTCATCGAGGCTCGGGAGGTAGTAGTCCATGTGCTCCAGCATAGGCGCAAGCGTCTTGAGCCAGGCGCCCGTCGCGTCCCAGGCCGTGTCGCAGCACGTCGTCACCCCGCGCCGCTTCGCTTCCGCGAGCGCCTCCGCGGCCGGCTCCCCGTCGAAGCCCGGCATGAGGTTCACTCCGGCCACGTGCAGGAAGCGAGCCCGCTCGATGAGGTCGTAGTCGAAATCCTCGGGACGGAGCGCGCCGTTCGCGCCAGGGCAATGAATGAAGGTCCGCTCGCCGTCCGAGGCGACGGTCACGAGCGTCGCCGAGGTGTTCGTGCGGGCGTCGCGCGTGACGCCCGAGGCGTCGACCCCCGAGGCCGCGAGTTCGTTCACCACGAAGTCGCCGAATCCGTCATTCCCGACCTTGCCCACCACGGCGGTCCGCACGCCGAGCTTCTGCAGCGAGATCCCCGTGTTCGCGGCGCACCCGCCGATGTGGAGGGTGATCTCATCGGCGAGACCAAGCTTGCCGCGGTCGGGCCAGACGTCCACCGGCCGACCGATGGCGTCGGCCACGAGAATGCCGAGGGTGACGACATCGAGCATGGGGCACTCCTCCTTATGAGTCATGTCGCCCGTTTCGGGCCTCCGGCGACCGCCCCCTTCCCCGCCTGAAGCGATCCGTTTCCCACCTCACGAGCGCCCGCCTCGCCCGCAAGCGCGCCGTGCGCGCTTACCAGCAGAAGCCAGAAGAAGACGAAGAACAGCACGAGCATCACGGCGAACGTGGCGGCCACGCCCTGCCAGCGGAGCCAGAGGGGGAGCGACGCCGCCGCGAGCGCAAGCGCAAACTGGAGAATCAGGACCGCGGCCGATCGTCGATCGGCGGCCATCGCCCGGGCCGCGCGGTAGAGCGCTCCCGCCCCCGCGGCCCGGATCGCGAGCAGCGACCAGCCGTGCACCCACGCCGCCGCGCCGACGAGCCCGACGCCGCACCAGACGACGGCCACGAGGCGCTCGTACGGCGAGCCCGTCAGGGGCGACGAAGACCAGAACGCGATCGTCACGGACAGACACGACGCCGCCGCAACGCCGACGGCCATGTGGACAACTCCCGCCGCGTACCGCGACCCGACGACGGCGACCACGCCCCGAAACCCGACCGGCCGTCCGCGAGCCACGTCCGTCGCCAGCGCGGCCGCGGCCAGCCACAGCGCCGGACACACGAAGAGAAGGTGGACGCCGGTTGCGGCGGCGGGCGCCCAGTCGGCCGAGCGTCCCGCGAGCGCCCAGGCCGGAAGGACCCCGACCACAGAGCCCAGCACCAGCATGAGGTTCGCGGCGACGGCGAGGCCGAGGTGCTCGTACGCGTCAACACCGGCCCGCGCCAGGAGAGAAGCGCGCGCGGAAGACGGGTCCGGGCTTGTGACGCCTCGTTTCGCGGCGCGGCGCCCCGAGGAGGGCATATTGGGGCTCCCGTCCGGTCCTACAGCATGTTCGCGAGGCTGCCCATGCCGGCAAGCGACAGGAGGCCCTGCAACAGCGCCGAGGCGATCGCGAAGCCCAGCAAGGACTGCAGAAGCCCCATGGTCCAAAGCCGCCTCACGAAGCCCGGATGGTGTCCCAGAGCCACCTGATGCGCGGCGATGAGCTGACGACCGGCAAGCACGCCGCTCTCGAGTTCCAACGGAGTCGGACGGCGAGTCGTGATGAAGCGCTGCGCCAGGCCGCCGAGCCAGGTCCGGCTGAGCACGACCGCGAGAGCGATCATGCCGAGCCACGCGCCCGAGGGGGCCAACGCTTCACCGAGCAGCGAGAAAAACACCAACACGACAACGAGGTTGGTGCCGCAGCGGGCATGAACTCGCGAGTAGCCGGCCACCGACTCCGGCGTCATCTCGGCGCCCGATTCCATCGCGTTCACCGTCATGTGTTCGGCGGCGTGGTAGCCCGCCATCGGGCTCAGCCGAAACAGAAACGCGTAGATCGCGAACCACGCGACGAGCCAGACGGCTCGTCCGATCACGATCTCCGGGTTCCGCTCTCCCAGCGCGAAGCCCGCCAGAAGACCGAGATCCCAGAGCGAATCGACCACCCACACGGCTCCGAAGACCACCGCGAAGCTCAGCAATGCGAGCAGCCCCATCGCGGCCCCGGCCAGCACGAGGCCAAGGTCGCCGGCGCCCGAGCGGACCACGCCGGTGGTCAGATACACCCCGAGCGGCGTCGCCATCCCGCCGCACCGCGACGGCCGCAATCGACCGGCCGCCAACGCGACCAGGTCGGAGCGCGTCACCACGCCCAGAAAGTCGCCCTGAGCGCTCACCACGGGCGCGACGTCCAAGTCGTGCGCGTCCATCGCGGCGACCCCGTCGCGGGCGCGGGTGTCCGGCGTAAGAGGCGGAGGCGGAGGACGCATGATCTGGTCGACGCGCACGTCGACCGGCGAACCGTTGGTGAGACGGAGTTCGCGGTGCCCGACCATCCCCACCACACGGTCGCCATGCACCACAGGCAGCACGGCCGGCTGCGTCGCGCGCAGCATGTCCGCCGCGCTGGCCACGGATTCGGAGACCGAGAGCACACGGGCCCGGCGGAGGCATTGGCCCACCGCGGGCTCCAAGACAGCGCGCCC
>CAZCER010000708.1:0-2705 GCA_964497385.1 uncultured Armatimonadia bacterium
GCCGTGTTCGCGAGGTACGGGGCCGGTTTGGGGCCCACCGCCTTCGGCGGTTCCCCCAATGCGGCCCCTCCGCACACCGTTTCTGAAAGGCTCAGTAGGGAGTAGGACGCCTGATGGCGGGGCGGCCTGGGGTGCGGCGACGGAGGAGCCGGGGGCTCCATCCGGCCCAGTACCCGAGCAACACGGCTCGGCACACGCGCCACGGGGTGCAACGTGCGGAGGCGGTCCCATGATCTGTGAGGTATGCGGGAACACGACGTTCCGCCCCGGTCGGACCATTGCATGGAGCGGCGAGCCACCGCCCCCCCGGCCAACGTGAGTGGCGGCGGCGCGGCGAGCTTCGACGCCGAGGTCGCGGAGCGTGTGCGCGTGCTCGTTCGCACGCCTGGCGCCAGGCGGAAGACCGTGAGTGAAGGGGTGGTTCCGTACGGGGAGGGGTAGTGTGGGGGATGCGCGGGCACAGGCCCGGCTGAGGCGTCGTGGGTCGGTTGGGGTCCCTCCCGCTCCGCCCCTCGATATGGCGCAACCCCCGCGCCTACTCGGGATGAGCGGGACCCTCCCCATGCGGTCCCCCCAACGGGCCGGCGCCGGTCCTACGCCCCCTCCCCCTCATCCGGATCGGCGATGAGGAAGTCGGTGAGGGCGAGGCGGGGGGCCTCGAGTTCCGGGCTCTCCTGGAGCTGGTGGTGGATGTCGCGGACCGTCCGCAGGTTCGAGAGGAACGCCTCCGAGCAATGCGGGCAGAAGTGTCGGCCGGCGTCCTGTTTGACGATCTCGACGGCCTCTTCGAAGGAGCGCGGGGGCTTGTAGACGCGCGCGGAGCAGATGCAGTCGAAGGCGTCCGCGAGCGAGACGATGCGGCCCTCCAGAGGGATGTCTTCGCCCTTGAGGCCGCGGGGGTAGCCGTCTCCGTCCCAGCGTTCGTGGTGCGTCTGGGCGACGATGGCTGAGGCTTGCAGGACGTTCGCGCTCGAGTCGCTGAGGATGCGGTGGCCGATGAGGGTGTGGGCCTGCATGATGCGCCACTCCGCGGGATTGAGGGGACCCTCCTTCAGGAGCACCGCGTCGGGCACGCCGAGCTTCCCGATGTCGTGCATCGGGGCGGCGAAGCGAAGCACCTCGATGTCCTCCCGACCCATCCCGACCTTCTCGGCGATGAGCTGCGCGTAGAGGCTTACGCGCTTGATGTGGTTCGCGGTGTCGGGCTCGCGGTATTCGGCCGCCACGGAGAGACGGAAGATGGTGTCGTAGTAGGACTCCTTCAGGCGCACGTGCAGCCGAGCGTTGTGGATCGCGACGGCGGCCTGTGAGGCGAGCGACCGCACCAGAGGCTCGATCTCGTCGGGGAAGGGGGTGTCGTCACCCTCGGGGCTCAGGGCGTTGATGAGCTGAAGCACCCCGACGAGGTTCCCGTCAGCGTCGTTCATGGGCACCGCGAGGACCGAGCGCGTCCGGTATTGGTTCTCCTCGTCCCAGGATCGGTCGAAGCCGAACGGGGAGCCCGGGGGCAGATCGTAGGCGTCCGCGATGTGGATGCTGCGGCCCGTCGCCGCGACGTAGCCGGCCATCGAGCGCTCGTCGACCGGAAGGGGCTTGGCCGCGCGCACGACGCCGCCCCCCGCTCCGCCGCGACGCCTGAGGGTCTCGTTCTGCCACACCGCGAGTCGCAAGTGGTCGCGCTCGCGGATGAAGACCGTTCCGCCGTCGCAGCCCGCGAACTTCCGCGCCTCGCTGACGATCAGTTCCAGAAGGTCGTCCAGTTCGCTGACGCTGGTGAGGGCGATCCCGACCTCTGCGAGGCCACGGAGCATGGACGTGGGATCAAGCACGCGCTCAGCCTCCCGAGACGGGCGGTTCCCGCGGACCCGCAAGGCGCGCACTGCCGGCCCGGCTTCACGCCGGCTGGCGACGTCTCGCGCGTATTACTGATTCCCTATACCCGTTCGCGAGCCCTCCCTCCGAAGCGGCGGACGCGAAACGGCGGGCGGGGCCCTGTGGGGGAACCCGCCCGCCGGATGTGATCGGGACGGCTTCGACGCTACTCCGGCGCGAGGCGGAGTTCCGGCGCGAGTTCGCGGACGATGGTCTCCGAGAGCGGTGGAGACCAGGTGCGGGTGACCGGGTTGAAGAGCATGGTCAAGCGCCACACGCCTCCGGCGTCTCGAACGACGAGAGCCTCGCTGCGGAGGACGCTCCACGAACTCGAGCGGTTCTGGGCATTCACCTGTTGCGTCATGGCGGGTTCGGAGCTTTCGCCCACCGCGACGGCCGGCCCCTTCGGCCCGGCCAGCCCCGGCGCGCCGGCGGCCCCGCGCGGTCCCGCCGCACCCCCGGGGGCGGCGGAATCAGGAGCGCGGTCCGTGCCGGTTCCGAACACGGCCTCGGTGATCTCGTCCGCCGTGGGCGCCGCGGGGAGGTCGGCCCGCGCGGGATCGGCGGCGACGCGAACGTACAGCTCCTCGCCCCCGGCTTGGATGCCGGTCGGCTCGTAGAGCCATCCGGCGCCGTCCGGCGTCTCCGGGGACGACTCGTTCTCGGCTGCGAACCACGAGACCGAGTAGCCGACGACGGCCTTGTCTCCGTCTTCACTCAAGCGGGGTGGGTAGACCCCGGTGACCTCGCCCTCCAGCGCGTCGCGTCCGGCGACCGCGGTGTTCTGCACGGGGCGGGCCGCCCTCACGCTCTGCGCGGCGGGTGCTCCCGCC
>CAZCER010000709.1:0-2705 GCA_964497385.1 uncultured Armatimonadia bacterium
CGACGGCCTGGGGCCCGACGGAACGACGTTCGTCACCCTGCAGCTCGACACGAACCAGACCTTCTCGAACGCGGGGGCGACGATCACCGAGCTGAGCGACGACGTGTACCTCGGCGAACTCTCGACCACGGACTTCCAGCCCGGCCAGATCGACATCGTGAACTGGGAACTCACCGTCAATCTCTCGGGCGACAGCGCCGAGAGCGGGGAGAGTTCTGAGAGCACCGAGAGTACGACGGCGAGCGGTACGGCTTCCGGCGCGCGCTAGGCGCTCAAGTGACCCGCGCGCGGCGCGGTAGGACGCGGAGACAGGCGTTGGCGGAACTGACACCGCTCGCACGGCCGGAGATCGCGGCGATTCCGCCGTACGTGCCCGGCAAGCCCATCGAGGAAGTGCAGCGCGAACTCGGGCTCACGCGCGTCGTCAAGCTCGCCTCGAACGAGAACCCGCTCGGGCCCTCGCCCAAAGCGCTCGCCGCCCTCGTCGCGGGCGCGTCGGAGGCGAGCGTCTACCCCGACAACACCTCGCGCGACCTGACGAACGCCCTTGCCGAGAGGCTCGGACAGCCCGCGAACCGCGTGCTCGTCGGATGCGGCTCGGACGAGATCATGCATCTCGCGGGCCTTGCGTTCCTCGCGCCCGGCGATGAGGTGATGTTCGCCGAGCCGGGCTTCTCCGTCTACCCCATCACCGCGCGGCAGATGGGCTCCCGAGAGATCCGCGTCCCGCTCAAGGAGTACATGCATGATTTTCGGGCCATGGCCGAGGCCGCGACCGAGCGGACGAAGCTCATCTTCATCGGAAACCCGCACAACCCGACGGGCACGACGGTCGGCGACGCCGAACTGCTGAGCTTCCTCGACGAACTCCCCTCGACGGCCATCGCGGTGATCGACGAGGCCTACGGCGAGTTCGCCGAGCGCCCCGACTACCCGCGGTCGCTCCGTTGGGTCGATGAGGGGCGCAACGTGATCGTCCTCCGCACCTTCTCGAAGATCTACGGGCTCGCGGGGATGCGCGTCGGTTACGGCGTCGCCGCCGATCACCTCGCCTACGCCATGGGGCTCGTCCGGATGCCCTTCACCGTCGGCCGCCTCACCCAGATCGCGGCCCTCGCGGCCCTCGGCGACGCCGACCACGTGGAGCGCACTCGCGCGCTCAACCGCGCGGGCAAAGCCTACCTGTACGCGGCGTTTGAGCGCCTCGGGCTGCGCGCCGCGCCGACGGAGGCGAACTTCATCCTCGTCGACCTCGAGCGGGACAGTCGGACCTGCTTCGAGGCGTTCCTGCGAAGAGGCGTCATCGTCCGGTCGGGTCACTCGCTCGGGTGCCCCGGCCACATCCGCGTCACGGTCGGCGCGGCCGAGGAGAACGCGCTCTTCGCGCAAGCGCTGGAGGAAGTGTTGGAAGAGGTGAACCCCGCATGATCGTGGTCATGGACGGGCGCGCCACGGAAGAGGACGTCCAGCGTGTCTGCGAGCGCCTCGACGAGGAGGGCTACGGCCAGCACGTCTCCCGCGGCGAACTCCGCACCGTCATCGGCGTCATCGGAGCGGGCGACGGCGACAAGCAGACCCTCGCCGACCAACTCGAGACCATGAACGGCGTGGCGAGCGTCGTGCTCGTCATCAAGCCCTACAAGCTGGTCTCCGCCGAGTCGCGCACCGACCGCACGGTGGTCCGCGTGGGCGAGGCGTTCGTCGGGGGCGCACGCCTGACGGTAATCGCCGGCCCGTGCTCCGTCGAGAACCGAGAGCAACTCCTCGCCTCCGCCAAGGCGGTCGCGCGCGGCGGCGCTCAGGTCCTCCGCGGCGGAGCGTTCAAGCCAAGGACCTCGCCATACGACTTCCGCGGCCTCGGTCTCGAGGGGCTGCAACTGCTCGCCGAAGCGCGTGAGGAGACAGGTCTTCCCGTCGTCACCGAGGCGTGCGCCGTGAAGGACGTCGAACTCGTCGCCGAGTACGCCGACATGGTCCAGATCGGGGCTCGCAACATGCAGAACTACGACCTGCTCGAAGCCGCCGGGCAGGCCGGGAAGCCGGTGCTTCTGAAGCGCGGCCTCTCCGCTCAGATCGACGAGTGGCTCAAGGCCGCCGAGTACATCGCGGCCGCTGGGAACCCCGACATCGTCCTATGCGTGCGCGGCATCCGCACTTTCGAGACCGACACGCGCTTCACGCTGGACATCGCGTCGGTCCCGGTCCTGAAGAAGCTGACCCACCTGCCGATCATCCTCGACCCCAGCCACGCGGCGGGCCGACGTGACATTGTCCCCGCCCTCGCGCTCGCGGGCGTCGCCGCTGGAGCCGACGGACTCATCGTCGAGGTCCACCCGCAGCCCGAGCGCGCGCTGTCGGATGGCGCGCAGTCGCTCACGCCCGACGGCTTCGAGCGGCTCATGGCGGAAGTGCGTCCCGTAGCCGAGGCGGTGGGGCGCTCGATCGCCCTCGTTGGGCCGGAACCGGAGGCGCTGTGGGAACCCTAGCCGTCATCGGAGTGGGCCTCATCGGCGGCTCCTACGGGCTCGCGGCCAAAGCCCGGCGCCTCTATGACCGCGTGGTCGGATGCGCCCGCTCGGAGGCGACGGCCCGCGCGGCCCTCGAGTGCGGGGCCGTGGACGCTATGACCGCCGACCCGGCGCAGGCCTCCCGCGACGCGGCGACGATCGTTCTCTGCACGCCGCCCGAGTCGCTGGCCGCCATCG
>CAZCER010000710.1:0-2702 GCA_964497385.1 uncultured Armatimonadia bacterium
GGCGTCAATCAGCTGCAGGATGAATTCCGCGGGTTTATCCTCGACAAAGCCGTTGGTGACCAGCACGTTGCGCAATCCTTCACGGCGTGCCGCCGCGGCGCAGTCGCCCACGAACTCGATGTTGATGAGCGGCTCGTTGTAGGTGTAGGCAATTCCGATCGACCGCGCCGCCTTGGCGGCCGCGACGACTTCCTGCGGCCGCGTTAGGCTGTTTTCGTCCGCCCGCGCCTGGGATATAGCCCAGTTCTGGCAGAAAGCGCACTTGAAATTGCATCCCCAACCGCCGATGCTGAAGATGCGCGCCCCGGGGAAAAAGTGGTAGAGCGGTTTTTTTTCAACCGGGTCGTTGTGCGCCGAGGAGATCAAGCCGTAGCCGGCGGCGCGGAGCTTGCCGCCCGCTACCTTGCGCGAGCCACAGATGCCAGTCTGTCCCTCGGCCAGCCGGCAATGATGCGGACAGAGACCGCATTCGACACCGGCGCCGAACGCGCTCCAGAAATTGGCCTCGTGCATGGCGTGCTCCGTCTTTAAGGTTGCGCCCGAGCTAAAGTATTTATACCATAAAAACCGTCCGGGAAAAGCATTTATGCGAACGCATCCACGCGACCGAATGGTGTTTCTGATCGTGCTCGACTCGGTCGGGATCGGGGCGGCGCCCGACGCGGCCGATTTCGGCGACTCCGGCGCCAACACACTGCTGCACACGGCCGAGGCGGTTGGCGGGCTGCAGCTTGATTTTATGCGCAGGCTGGGCCTGGGCAACATCCCCGGCCTGATCAGGCCGGGGTCGGAAATCCGCGGCGTCGGCCCGGCCGAAAAGCCGCTGGCCGCTTTCGGCGCGTTGCGGGAACGGTCGCGCGGCAAGGACACCACCACCGGCCACTGGGAAATGGCGGGCCTGGAGCTCGAGGAGGGCTTCCGGGTTTTCCCGGCCGAAAACTCCTTCCCGCGCGAACTAATCGCCGCGCTCGAAAATGAAACGGGGCGCAGGGTGATCGGCAACAAGGCCGCCAGCGGCACGGAAATCATCGCCGAGCTGGGAGAGGAGCACGTGCGGACCGGGCGCCCGATCGTCTACACGTCCGCGGACAGCGTGTTTCAGATCGCGGCGCACGAAGACGTTGCGCCGCGCGAGACCCTTTACGGCTGGTGCGAGACGGCGCGCGAACTGCTGACGGGCGAGCACGGCGTGTGCCGCGTGATCGCGCGGCCGTTCATCGGCGAGCCGGGGGCCTTCACGCGGACGTCGGGGAGAAGGGACTACTCGCTCGAGCCGTTCGGACCGACGGTGCTGGACGCGATCCAAGAGGCGGGCATGGACGTGTTTGGCGTCGGGAAGATCGATGACGTCTTCGCCAACCGCGGGATCACGGAGTGTGTCCACACAGTGAGTAATGCGGACGGGATGGCGAGGATCCTGGAGTATGTGCGGCGCCCGTTCGATGGTCTGCTGTTCGCTAATCTCGTCGAGACGGACATGCTGTGGGGCCACCGGAACGATCCGCGCGGCTACGCGGACGCTCTAGAGGCGTTCGACGCGTGGCTGCCGCGGCTGCTCGAGGAGGCTCCCGAGGATCTCCTTATCATCACCGCCGACCACGGCGTCGATCCGACGACCGCGTCCACGGACCACTCGCGCGAGTATGCGCCGGTCCTCTGCGCGCACCCGGGCGGACGCACGGGCGATCTCGCGACGCGGGCGACGTTCGCCGACGCGGCCGCGACCGTCGCGCAGTGGCTGGGCGTGGAGTTTGCGTGTGACGCCGCTCCCTTCTGGGAGGATGCATGAGAGGGGCAGGACCGTTGGGCGAGTTCGAGGTCGTGCAGGTGATCGAGCGCACGAAGCGGGGCGAGGACGTCTCCCCCGCCGATGTGGTCAGCTTGGTGAAGGGGTTCGGCGCGGGGACCGTCTCCGAGGCCCAGATGTCCGCCTGGATGATGGCGGTCTGTCTTCGGGATCTTTCGGACCGCGCGGCGACGGCCCTCACGACCGCCATGATCGAGAGCGGCGCCTCTGTCGACCTGTCCGGCTTCGAGCGCACGGCCGACAAGCACTCCACCGGCGGCGTCGGAGACAAGACGACCCTTGTGGCGGCGCCGCTCGCGGCCGCGGCCGGCTGCACCGTCGTGAAGATGTCCGGGCGCGGTCTTGGGCACACGGGAGGCACCATCGACAAGCTCGAGGCCATTCCCGGACTGCGCACCGCGCTCTCCGCGAAAGAGCTGCGCCACATCGCGAGCGAGGTGGGCCTGGTGATCGCGTCGCAGACGGCCGATCTCGCGCCCGCGGACAAAGCGCTCTACGCGCTGCGTCATCGCACCGGAACGGTCGACTCGATCTCGCTGATCGCGGCGAGCGTCATGTCGAAGAAGATCGCGGCCGGCGCCGGCGCGATTGTCCTGGACGTGAAGTGCGGGCGCGGAGCGTTCATGCGCACTCGGTCCGACGCCGAGCGACTCGCGGACCTCATGCTCCGCATCGGGCAGGCGCACGGCCGCAAGTTGGCCGCCTGCATCACTCCGATGGACCAGCCTCTCGGATGCGCGGTGGGCCACGCGCTCGAGGTGCGCGAGGCGGTCGAGACGCTGCGGAACAACGGTCCCGCCGATCTCCGGGAACTCTCGGTCGAGTTGGCGACGCGGATGACGTTTCTCAGCGGGGCCGCGCCCGATCTGGAACGCGCGCGGGAGGCGGTCTCCGA
>CAZCER010000711.1:0-2695 GCA_964497385.1 uncultured Armatimonadia bacterium
GCCGTACTCCTTCGCGCACTTGAACATGTAGGTTCCGAAGGTCCAGCGGTTGCCGCCGTTGTAGAAGGCCCAGTCCCCGGTCTCGCGCACCGCCTCGACGGCCTCGGGCGTATGCGTGTTCACATCGGCGATCTTCAGGGACTTCGCCAGGATAAGGTGCGGATCGGCGGCGTCCGCGGTCGAAATGCTCGTCGCGCCCGTGGTGAGCAGCGTCTCAGGCGCCGCGTCTCTCCAGGCCTGAGCGTTCTCCGCGGCGCGCGGCGCGTCCTCGCCGATGGGCTCATCGCACAGGTTGAAGGCGACGGGCAGCCACCCCGCCTCTCGGGCGTGCCGGTCCACGTCCGCGAGGATGGGGCGGAGGAAGTCACGGTAGTCCGTGAAGCCGGCGGCCTGCATCGCCGCCGTGTCAATGCGGTAGTTGTCGAACCCGCGAATGCCTCCGTTGTAGTTCACAACGACGTCGCGAAACCCGGCCGCCTTCGCCTCGGCCATCTCCCAATCCGCCCGCGTGTAGTCGATGACGGGGCGCCCGTTCTCCCACCCGGTGAGCGTCAGCGTCGGGATGCCCGAGAACGCGGTGCAGCCATACTCGCGCAGCTTCGCGAGGCTTCGCCGAAACAGAGTCTCGTTGTAGTCGCCCAGATCCTCGCTGTACCAGGGGAGGTCCATCGAGCAGCCCCACGGCCCCGCCGGGACGTCCAGTTCGTCGAGCGGGGTCGCGAAGAGCCTGGCCGAGAGAGTGATGGAGCGCGTGGAACCGTCCGCGAAGCCGAGCCGGATCTCCCCGGTGTACACGCCGGCGCGGACGGTCTCCGGGACATCGAGCGTCAGCCAGAACGTCTTGGTCTCTCCCTCGGTGATCGTCGTCGCGTCACGGGGCAGGATGAGGCGCGGCGCGATGGTGTAGACAGTGCCCTCCATCGTGACCCGCGTGAGCCTGTGCGAGACCACCCCGATGCGCACGGCCGACGACGCCACGACCGACCCCTCAGCACCCACGAGGTCCGAGACCGAGACGGTCACCGCGCCCAGATCGGCGAGTGGGAAGACCGAGAACACGATGGGCTCCATCTCCCCGGCCGAGGCGAACACCTCGAGAGCGTCGGTGACCTCCTCCCGCCGAGGGACGGCGTTGCAGGCGACGTTCTCCATCCAGTCGCGCGCGAAGACGATGTAGCCTCTGTCCAGCTCCTCAGGTGTGGGCTCGAACTCAGGAACGGTGCCCCGTGCGTCGCGGTGCGGGTCAGGCAGCACGCGCTTGAAGTTATTGTCGAAGTGGAAGCGGCGGCGTTCCCGCAGGTTCGAGAGGTAGGCCCTGCCTTGCTCCGCCTCCGACGCGGGGTAGATGACGAGCGCGGACACGCAGTTGGCCCAGTTTGGGCCGAGAAACTCCAAGTGGAGTTGGCCGTCGGTCACGTCGACGTCGAACTCCTTCTCCTCGAAGTAGGCGTCCTGGTACTTCTCGAAGGTGTTCTCGCCGGGGCGGTCCTCGACGTTCGCGAAGCGGAAGTACTTCGCGAGAAACCGCTCGAGATCCATCGTGTCATGCACAACCTCGACGCCGTTCGCGCGGACGGTCCGCTCTCGGTAGACCTGGTACTCGCCCCAGTATCCGGACGGGCTGTCGAGATTCAGGAGGACGTGGTACCGACCGTTCGGAAGGTCCGTCACGAATCCGCCGCTCTCGATGCACACGAAGGTCTGGTAGAGCGGATCCGGCTGCAGCACGTCGAAAGCGCGCCACACCCGGGCGTCCCGCAACCCATAGCCGCGCCCGGGCGTGTAGACGGTCTCCGGCGAGACGCGGGTGAAGCCGCGCATGGGCGGCGCCTCCCCCGGTCCGAAATCGTAGGCCTGGAGACCCTCGACGTGAACGCGATCGGAGACGTCGCGCTCGAGCCGCAGGTTGTCGAAGAACAGCGGCGTGGCGGAGTCGCCGATGCTCAGCACCGCGCGCGTGACGCGCGCCTTGTCAAAGGGCCGCCCCGGGCGGCTCTTCTCCCCGACGGGCTGGTCCGTGGGCACGATGAGAGTCGACGCTCCCGGAGGCGCCACGGTGTTGTAGTTCACCCGCGTCCAGTAGTCCGTCGTCGCTTGATCGCGCAGTTCGACGTAGAGGGACGCGGGCTCGTCCGAGGGGTTGAACACATCAGCCATCAGGAAGTCGTAGCCTGTCCAGTCCTGCGTCGCGTCCCAAGACGCGTAGCCGCGATCGAGGCGCAGGGCGTAGGCGCCGTCCGTGGCGTGCTCCTGGACGGCCGCGGTGTCGCCCGGCTCGAATGGAGCGAACGTGCCGTCCTCGAAGCTCGCGAGAGGTCGCACATCCGGGCCCCGCGGAGCGGCCGCTGCGGCCGCCAGAGGCGCGCCACAGGCATAGCACCGCTCCCATTCAGGCATGTTGCGGTACCCGCAGTCGGGGCAGCGCACGGCCACGGCGGGATCCACCGGCCCGGGCGGCGCGATCGGCGCCTCTTCCGGTCCGAGCACCGGCCCATCCGTGAGAGGCGTGTCGGCGGGCACGCGCACGAGTTCGGCGTCGTCCACCCAAAGGCGCCCCTCGGCCCAGAGCCCGAGGGCGATGCGCCGCGTCTGCGTCGCGGGAACGTCCGCCACCATCTCGAGCCGCCGCCAGCCGTACGTGCCCGCGGTTTCGACGCGCACGTACTCCTCGCCCACGACGTTCAGGTCGGAACTG
>CAZCER010000712.1:0-2691 GCA_964497385.1 uncultured Armatimonadia bacterium
GGCGAGCCCCAGGTCGGCCGCGCGCTGCCAGTAGCGCCACTTCACATCGTCGATGGTGGTGGCGCCCGGGATGATCACCGCCGAGCTGTAGCACTCCTCGATGAGCGCTCGCGCGACGGTCACGATGTGCTCGTAGAGTTCGAGTTCCTTGTCGGTCAGGTTCGCGAGCCACCGCGTCACCGCGGGCTCCGCGGAGACGAGTCGCTCGGTGTAGCCCTCGGGAAGCGCCGCAAGGAGCTGGTTGTGGAGGTTATGGGTCAGCCCGCCGGCGGCCCACTCGATGGACCCGATGTTGATCCCGATGCGCTTCGGGTCGCGCTCGCGGACGAGTTCGGTGAGCAGAGGCCACTGCTTCTCGGGAAGCTGCCCCGTGTAGGGTCTCGCATAGAGGTCGGCGGTGTCCGTGCCGCCGATGTTGATCCCCTCGACGCCCTCGGCTCCCTTGTCCACGAAGACAAGCATCTGGAGGATGGGGCACCAGGTGTCCATGGGGATCATGGTCTGAAAGACGGGATCGAGATCGTCCTCCTGGCACAGGACGATCCACATGTCGATCCCGGCCTCGCGCATGGCGCTCGGGAGCACTTCGGTCAGGCGCCCCCGCAGGTTCTCGAGGATCACCTCAGCCTGCTTCCGCACCGGCAGGATCGCCGGCATCGGAAGCGCGTTGCACGTGCATAACGAACCGTTGCCGCTCATGGAAGAAATCGCCTCCTAGGGTCCCTCTCGGGTCAGGCACGGTGTTCCGCGCTCACCGGTCAACTCCTGTCTACGCGGTGAGGCGGCTGCGGGCTGGCCTACACGAGGTAGAACGCGGTCTGTACGCCCCCGACCGGCCGGCACCCCTCTCGGGTGAAGACCACGTCCTCCTCGATCATCAAGCGGAAGCGGTCGTTCGGCCACCCCGGCATCGCGTCCTCGACGGAGATCTCCATCGTGAACGCGTTGTTGTAGTCCAGCGCGACATCGCCGCGGCCCTCACAGCGCTCCTGCTCCCAGGGAAGCCCGATCAGCGGGCCCGGCTCATGCAGGTAGTAGCCGAGCGAGTGGGAGTACACGCGCGGTGACGGCACCCCCTCGTCCCTCGCGCGCGCCAGGATGCTCGCAAGCATCTCGTTTCCGGTCCGCCCATGCCGGAACTCCGACATGTAGATGTCCTCAAGACGGTTCGCCTCCGCGAGGAGCCGGCGCGGCCCCTCGGGCGCATCGGTCTCCCCCGGCCGGCGCACGTAGACCCATTGTTTGTGGTCCGTATTCAGGCGCATGTACTTCACGCCCACGTCGCAGTAGACGAAATCGCCCGGCCGGATCGCCGCGTCGTCGTCGCCCCAGCGCTCGGTGTTCGAGAGAGGCCGGACGCGTCGGAAGGCCGGACGGAACGCCATCGTGAGACCCAGATCGGCGGCGCGTTGCCAGTAATGCCAACGGATGTCCTCGGTCGTGGTGACGCCGGGCACGATCACCGTCGGGCTGTAGCACTCGGCGATGAGCGCCCGGTTGACGTCCACCACGTGCTCGAAGAGCGTCACCTCGGAGTCCGTGAGGTTCGCGAGCCACGCGGTGGCCGCGGGTTCGGCGGAGACGAGACGTTCGCCATAGCCCGGTGGCAGGGCCGCCAGCAACTGGGTATGGAGGTTGTGGGTGAGCCCCCCGGCCGCCCATTCGATGGAGCCGATGTTGATCCCGATGCGCTTCGGGTTCCGCTCTCTGACGAGGGCGGAGAGCCGCGGCCACTGCTCCTCGGGGAGTTCGCCGGCATAGGGCCTCGAGTACAGGTCGGCCGTGTCGGTACCCGAGATGTTGATGCCCTCGACGCCTTCACCCGTATCCACGAAGGCGAGCATCTGGAGGATCGGGCACCACGTGTCCATGGGGATCATGGTAGTGTACACGGGTTCGAGGTCGTCCTCCTGGCAGAGGAGAATCCACATGTCGATCCCGGCGGCGCGCATCGCTTGAGGAAGTATGGTACGGAGGCGCTCCCGGAGGTTCTCGAGCAGGACCCGCGACCGCTCGCGGAGCGGTAGTACCGGCGGCACGCAAGCGTGGCCGCCGTTCGGTAAGGGTGCGTTCGCGCTCATGGGGCGTCTCCTCCTCGGACCCGGCGGGGTCGGGGTTGGGTGTTCCTCGTGAGGCGGCGTTCTCCTGTGCCAACGCTTCGCAGTCTGTTGCGGAGTCCGGAATGAGAGCCGTCCGGCGGGGCGAATGGAGTGTCTCGGAACGACGGGGCTCGCGCAGGGACCTCAGGAACAGGAGCCAGAATGTCTAGCGGAGGCGGAGCCGGGCTGGAGATGCCAGCCGCGGGATACGGTGCCGGTTGGACGGGCGACTACGTGCCCGTCCCCCATGGGTGCATCGACGATGGCACCAGTCTCGAGTGCGACCTGTACTGGCGGCACCCGGGCAGGCAGTACGTGCTGTTCCTCGCCGCCGATGTGCCGTTCTCGGAGGCGGAGCGCATGCGGCTCCTCGCCGGTCGGGGACGCCGCCTGTTCATCCGGCGCGAGGACCTTTCCCTCTATTCACGGTACGCACTGGGGAGGATCGCCCATGCCGCGGAAGCGGACGGCATCCCCGTCGCTCGTCGTGCGGAGGTCTGCTACGAGTCCTCGCGGTTCCTGCTGGACAGGGCAGACTCCGACCCGCGGGCACAGACCATCACGGAAAGCAAGGACGGAGTCTCAGCCGCCG
>CAZCER010000713.1:0-2690 GCA_964497385.1 uncultured Armatimonadia bacterium
CAGCGGAACCGACGCCTCGGCCGCCTCAGCTCTCAGGGTCACCGCGCACGGCCCGTCCGGAGCCGGGTCGGGCAAGCGGACCGCGCGGCCCACGTACCCGTCCTCCCCCGTTCGGATCTGACGCGAGTAAAGCACCTGGCCCCTCGCGTCCGCGATCTCGAGCGTGACCGGCTCATCCGCGGCGGGAGCGCCCGAGCCGCTCCTGCGTAGAAGCCCCGCCGCCACAACCTGCCCGCCGGGCTCCACCCACGAGCGGTCCGTCCAGACGTGCGCCGTGCGCGACGCTACAACGCGCACGGTGCGAGCGACATCGCTCGCGGCGACGCCCGCGCCAACCCGCACCGAGACGGTGCAGCTCCCCGTCTTCGAGGCCGCCGGGGCGCGCAGAAGACCGTGAAAGAGCCCCTCCGCGTCCGTTCGGCCGCTCACCGTGTCGGTCGGCGCGACGTCCTCGCTGAGCCCCACGGACACCTCGATCGGCTCCGAGTCCGCGGGGGCGCCCGTCGAGGCGTGTCGCGCATGAACGCGAACCGAGAAGACGCCGTCATCCTCGAGGCAGGCCGAAGTCTCGAGTTCCAGCGCAAGCGGGCTGCGGGCGAGTGACGCCAGGTACGCGTGCAAGGAAACCCCGGTCAGAGACAGCAAGACGGCCCCGAGCGTCGCGATCACCAGCGCCCGCGCGAACCGGAAGGGGCGCGTGCGCTCACTCACCTTGCGTCCGCGCCGCACCTCGGACCGGATGCGGCCGACGGCCTCGCGCGAGGGCTCCGCGTCGGGGAGCGCGTCGTCCACGGCTTTCTGGACCGAGGTCAACCGCTCGAGTTCGGCGGCGCAGGTCTCGCACTCCAGGAGGTGCCGCTCGAGAGCGGCCGACTCCTCAGGGGGAAGGTCGCCGTCCAGGTACAGAAGCAGCTTCCAGTTGGCGTCCTCGCAACGCAAGGCGTGCCCTCGTCTCGAGCGCCGGGGGCGCCGACGTCTCGTGAAGTTGCGGTTCGCCGGGTGGGATCGTGGCTAGCTGGGGTCGGGCAATTGGACGCCTCGGTCCTCGAGACGCTCCCGAACCATGCGCATCCCGCGGGCCAGACGCTTCGCGGCCGCTTCGAGCGACAGCCCGAGCGCCTCCGCGATCTCGCGCGTGGACATCCCCTCGAGGCAACGAAGGGTCACCGCGTTGCGGTAGGTGTCCGGCATCCCCGCGAGGACGCGCCGCACGGTCTCCGCCGCTTCCGCGTGCTCGTACGCCGACTCCGGCGTCGGCAGCGGATCGCGGACCACCTCCAGCGACCGACCGTGGGCCTCCACGGCCCGCCGGCTGCGCCGGTGCCACATGCGACACTGGTTCGAGGCGATCCCGAAGAGCCACGGAGCGAAGGGGCGCTCGGTGTTGTAGTTCCCGAGCGACTCGTAGGCCGCGAGGAAGGTCGCCTGCGTCAGGTCCTCCGCGTCCTGCGCCGAACCCGTGGCTCGCAGGCAGAAGGAGTACACGCGCTGGGCGTGACGGTCCACCAGGGCGTCGAAGTCGATTCGCTGCCCCGCGCGCGCGGATACGGCCAGAAACTCATCGCTCAGGACCGACAAGGCGGGCACCCCGCTGTCCGATGCTTCACCGGCAAACGCACCTTGGGCCGGCGTCGGCGGGACCGGACATTCATTCCCTTTGGATGCTCCGCTTGCGCGCACTGTTCCGCCATCTTCCATACACTGGAGGATCCGGACAACTGGCGCGATTCTACGCCCGCATCCCACCCTTCGCAAGATCCCGGCGCGGCTTCTTCCGCGGCCGCCGGCTGGCGCGGAGCCTTGCAGGAGGCCGCGCCGCCGAGGCGGAACACAGGCCCACTCATGCACCGCAAGGGGTGACTTCGCGTTGACGCCTGCAGATGAGACCAACGGCTCGAAGCCCGATGAAGTAAAGGACCTCTCGGCGGGCGGCCCCGAGTCGCTCGAGGACGCGTACGCCGCGCTCGCCGGCGGACCCGCGAAGGCGGCCCCCGGCTCCGTCAAAGAAGCCGACCTCGAGGCCCAGCCGGGACTCTCCCTCGACGACGCCATCCGTCAGACCACGGCGGAGGGCCTCTCCCGAGCCGACGCCGGACTCCGGGAAGAGGCCGACACTCCATTGCTCGGGGTCGACCTCGACCGCGTCCACGCCGAGGCGGAAGGGCGCGCCACCGCCGGACGCGACCTCACCGGACGTGAGGACATGCTCGCCGCGACCGACGCCGAGGTGCGCGCCCGTCTCGGGAACGAGATGGTCTCCGGGATGGCCGACTCCGCCTACGATGAGTCGGTCATGGGCGGGGTGTACGTCGGAGCCGTCGTCGGGGCGCTTATCGGACTCGGCATCTTCCGCTTCAACCTCTCCGAGAAGCTCTGGGTGGTCCTCGGCGTCGCGGTGGGGCTCGCGATCGTCGGCGGGCTCGTCGGCTACGGCATCGGCATGGCCGTCGGGGCCGGCACGCGCGCCGCGGTCCGCTCCGAAAGGACCGGCCAGCAGGTCCTCATGGCCATGGGGATCCTGCTGCTTGCCGCCCCGCTGGCCACGGTGCTCGTGGTCATTGCCAAGTGGGCCTTCGCGACGCACTTGGTCTTCGCCCTGGCGACCTGGGGACTGCTCGCGTTCTGGCTCTTCGTCTGGGCATTCCAGGATGCGGGCTTCCAGCGTGATCTTCCGGACCTGCCGGGCCGGT
>CAZCER010000714.1:0-2690 GCA_964497385.1 uncultured Armatimonadia bacterium
CGTGGTGTGGTAGGATTTGGGCCCCAGAGTGAGCCGCTAGCTCAGCCGGTAGAGCAACGGACTTTTAATCCGGAGGTCCTGGGTTCGAACCCCAGCCGGCTCACCAAGAGGGCTCTCGGCCTCTATTGTCCCATCCCCGCCTCGCGCAGACGCCGCATCAGGCCGGCCTTGCGCTCGTGTGGCGCCCGGAACTCGGCGAGCCGGCGGGCGAACGCCTCGGACGCGCCCTGCCTCTCCGCGAGGTCGCGCAAGTCCTTCAGGAGTGCGACGGCCTCGTCGTACGGTCGAGCCTGCGCCTCCGCCACCAGAGCCGTGACCTTCACCCAGGCCGCTTCCTCATTGCCCTCAAGGGCGTCGAGGCGCTTCTGTCTCTCCTGTTCGGCCCTCAATGCCTGTTCCGCCCGCTTGCGTGCCTTACGCCGGGCCTCCTTTGCCTCACGGTCAGCGCGGATCCCGCGGGACCGGGCGACCAGCTCGTCGACGGTCCTTGTGGGCCACTCCGCCACGCACGGGTCGGCGCTTCCTCCCGCCAGAGCCTTGGCCCGCAGTTCCAGGGCCACGGCCTCGCCTTCGGCATTGATAAGCCGCACGAGCGCCTCGGTCTTCTCTCCGTCGGAGAGAGCCGCCGCCCACCGCAGGATCCGCTCGTCGTGGGCCCCCGCGTCGGGCATCGGGGGACTGGCTTCGGCCGCCGCGGCCAGGATGTCTCCATCCACCCCGAGGAACTCGACAAGCGCCTCCTGCGCCGGCGTCAGTTCCTTCAGACCGGGCGGGATGGGCGGCGGCGTGTCCTCCTCATACTCCTCGTCCTCGTCACTGTAGTCCGCGCCGCCCCCGATGGCCGCCAGCCGCGCGATGTAGAGGGCGCGACGGTCGCCCCGGATGATCTCGTTACGCAGCGGCAGGAGTGCGGGCAGCACGGCCCTATCGTCGGCCTCGTCGACCCAGCCTCCGCCGCCCTCGTCGTCGAGACGGAGATCGAGGATCACGTGCTCCGCCGTCTCCAGCACCTCGACCGGGGTGTATTTGCCCGCGTACCGAGAGAGATCGGACGCGGCCACCAGCCGCGACGGGAGGCGGAACATGACCCTACGCGTACCCCAGTTGGAGTCGTAGACGAACGCGTCGAAGTACTCCCGCATCCACGTAACCGGATCCCCGCGGAAGTCGCCGTAGTGGTAGACATTCACGAAGCTCGTAGCGGTGACCGTGGCCCGGGACGAGCACGCTCGCACCTCCGCCATTTGCTTCGCCGTCAGCGGCCGATCGATCGCCCGGAACTCGTAGTACTGGTACTCACTCACCCTCCATCTCCCCCTGTCGGCCCGCATCCCCGAGCGCCTCCGACCCCTGGCGCTGATGCGTCTGCCCGCCCCCGCGCAGGAGGTCCTCCGTCGTGACCACCTTGTCCGGTCGATCCTTCTTGAAGCGCTTCCAGTAGCGGTCCTCGATGAGGTCCCCGAGAGGCGCCTTCCAGCTCTCCTGCTTGTGGTTGTCCAGCTTCCCGAGCTGCCTGGGGTTCATCCCCAGTTCCCGAGCCATCTGCACCTGCGCATGGCTCAGCCGATGACGCTTCCGCGCCTCGATCCAATCTCTGGCGCCCTCGGCGCCCTTCGCTGCACCCATCGACTACCAGCTCCTGTCCGCCCGAGACTCTGGAGGGCGCCCGTCCCGATGAAGGGTCTCCTCCGGCCCGGAGGAACATACCGGCGTGATCTCTCTGACGCCAGCCCGAGTCCGTGCACTCAGCGTCCCCGTGGGGGTCTGCGCGGGGCTTCTTGGCGCGTACGCCCTGGGCCTCCTCGGTGGGGCCGAAGCGGCGCCCCGCTCCGAGGTGCTGGCTCCCGCGGACGGCCTTGGCGAGCAGGCCGCCCCGGCCTCCGGCAGGCGTCTCGCCTCGTACGAGGGCCGCGCCCGAGTCACTCCGCCCCCGTGGGCGACGATCCCGATCGACTCCGAGGAGGCCGCCGAGAGCGTTCCGGGGCCGGTCTTCTCGGCCGATCGGATGTACGCCCCACCCGTGCCGGAGCGCCAACCAGCGCTCGAGGCGCCCCGATTTCTCCCTCGCACCGAGTGGGTTTACGACATCCTTCGAGCGGGTCGCCTACCCGGCAACTACGAGCGCTGGAACCCGCTCGGCGAGCCCGGCGGGGCCGAGCGCCAGGTCGTCCCGTCGCTGTTGCCCGAGCGCACTCCCCAAGCCACCATGGTCGAGCCCGAGACCGGCACGGCGCCCGGACCCCTTCCTCCGCGCGAGGTCCCCGAGGCGGAGAGCGCCACGCCAGTCCCCGGCCCGAAGGCTGCGGCCATCCGGGAACCGGAGCCCGGCGCCGGTATCCTGTCTGCCCTAAGGGCCTGGATCCCGCCGTTTTCGCCCGGCGTGTCGCCCTACCCGCGTGAGGACGAGCCGACCTCGCTGCTCCCAACGGAGTACGAGCCCGACCACCGGTCCGCCCGGGTGATGACCCCCTCGGGAACCAGCCCGGTACCGATCGCCGGGTACTGACCACCCTCCGCGCCATCGGCCAGCCTCGGTGGCGCAGGCGTCCCCGTACAACACACGCGGCGAGGAGCCCTTCGGGGCCCCGCGCCGCGCGAAGCTCAGTAAGCCGGTTGCGAACCTACCAGCAGAGGAAGAACCGCGGCACCCAGCGCTTATAGTCCGCGTAGTCCTCGCCGTGGCGCGCCTC
>CAZCER010000715.1:0-2681 GCA_964497385.1 uncultured Armatimonadia bacterium
GCTCGGCAGGTGACCTCGGGCCCACCCGCCGGACGGGAGAGCCAACCGGTCACCGAGAGGGTGTCTCCGGCCTCCAGTTCACTGGCGAGGTCCAGCGTGACGCGGGGCGCGTCCTCCCGGCTCGGAACGTACGGTGTCGCGACGCCGCCGCGCTCGAGCTTCAGGTCGTCGATCCAAACGCCGGCGGTGGGTGACTCCGTCGAGATCAACAGATCGAACGTCGTCTGCTCAGGACCGGTGCGGAACGTGGTCTTCGCCCTCTGCCAGCGGCCTTCGGTGCGGGGCGCGGTGAGGCGCACGAGCCAGTCGGGGCCGCCGCCGATCCAGGCCATGCCGTCGTCCGTGGTGAGGAACGCGGCGCTGAGCGTGTACTCGGTGCTCGGCTCCACCTCGACGGGCGGCTGGTAGGTCAGAAGACCGTAGACGTGCGCACCGAACGCGGTGCCGTTGGTCAGCTTCAGCGAGCGGCTGCCCGAGTGCGCGCGGCCGTCGTCCAGAGTCGCGGTCGAGTCCGTGTTCCGGGCGCTGAAGGTCCACCGCGCCGGAAGCGGGCCGTCGGCTTCCTCGAAGCTGTGGTTCGCGAGGAGGTTCGCGCCGGGTGACTCGAGCCCGACCGGCACGATGGTCAGTTGCGCCTCGCCCGGCGCGGGTGGCGCGAGGTAGACGAAGGGTGTCGCCCGATCGGCGCGCTCGAGCTGGATGTCGTCCACGTAGACGCCCGCAGTGGGCGACTCGCTCACGAACATGACTGGGAGCTGGGGTCCATCGGCGACAAAGGTCCCCTCCACGCGCGTCCACTCGGGCGCGGCGGGGACGGGGAAGCGGAACTGCCAGTCAGAGCCGGCCCCGAGCCAGGCGACGCCGGGGTCCTCGCTGCGGACGTAGCAGCTCAGCGTGTAGGTGGCGCCCGGCTCGACAGTCACGCTCGCCCAGACGCGTCCGAACACGTGAGGCTCCCGCTTGGAAGGGTTTGAGACGCGCAGACAGCGGTCGCCGGACCGCCCTTCGCCCTCGACGACCTCCCAAACGGCGTTCGCGCGGCCGGGCTCGCACATCCAGTCGGCGGGAAGCTCGTCTCCGACGCTCTCGAACGACGGGTTCGGGAGTAGGTTGGTCATGAGTGCGGCGTCGGCTTGGCCGAGCAGGGCGATCGGTGCGAGGATGGCGACGAACGGCATCGTGGCGGGCCTCCCTATGCGTTGCTCGCACAGGAGTTCCCCGCCGCGACCGCGCCTACCTCGCCCGCGGCCGCATCGCGCACCGGCCAGACCTACCTCTTCCCCTTCTCGAAGACCATCACCGTCTCGAATCCGAGGACGCTCATCGTGAGCTTGAGCTTGCCGTCCTCGAGGGCCCCGACCGCGTCGACGGACTCCGGGACGCCCATCGCGGCCCCCATCGAGCCAAGCCCCGACGGGAGCGTCACCGTGATGCCGTCCTTCGTTTTGGCCCAGGCGACCTCCCGGGAGATCGGCGCCCCGAGCGAGCCGCCCCCCCCGGCAACGCCGCCGGTGACCTCGCCGACGCCATCCGGCTTCAGGACGAGGGTGGGGGTCGCTGGCGCGGCCGCGCCAGCGGCCTGCAGCTTGGCTCTCTCGGCCTCGATGTCGATCTCCGTTCCCGCCGCCTGCATCCCGACCAGCTTCCACTCGCCCTCGTAGCGCGCGCGCTTCAGGACGACGAAGTAGGCCGCCGCAGCTCCGCCGATGACGAGAACGGCCAGGAGCGACCAGATGATCGCCGTGACCGCTCCCCCCGCGCCGCGCTTGGGCGCCTGCCTGGCGGCCAAGCGGGGGATGGGCGGCGGGGGAGGAGGGGGGCCGTACGGGTCCGGAGTTCGCTCTGTCGCGGCTCGAGCGGCCGGGCGGTCCTCGGGCATGAGTTCCGGGCCCGAAGCGTGGTCCTCGTGAGTCGGAGGGTTGCCAGCCATCGTGTTTACCAGCCTTCCCGGTCCCTGTGCGCGAAGGAACTGCGTGGGGCGAGCGGGGCGCTCGCCGGCAGGCAATTCCACGCGGGGGGCTCGGCGGCCTGCGGGAGCGCTACCGGAGACGGCCGGAGAGGTCGGGGTTGCGCTCGAAGAGCCGGATGAACGCCTCGAAGAACTCCGGGTCAAACTCATCACGCATCTCGTCGATCATGATGCGGAGGCCGCTGAACGTGTCGTGCTTGGGTTTGTAGGAACGCTGGGTGGTGAGGGCGTCGAAGACATCGGCGATGGTGCAGATTCTGGCCTCCGGGATGATCTGGGTGCCGTGGAGACCCAATGGGTAGCCGCTGCCGTCGCCGCGCTCATGGTGTTGGTGGGCGATGGCGATGACGACCTCGTCCTCCTCGCCGACCTCGTTGAGGATCCGCACCCCCAGCTCAGGGTGCTGCCGCATCACCGCCCACTGCTCCGGGGAGAGCTTCCCCGGCCAGTTGATGATCTCCGCGGGCACGCGGCTCTTCCCGATGTCGTGCAGGAACAAGCCCTGCGCGACGCGGCGCTCCCACCCGTCCCGGGTCCCCACCGCCAGTGTCAGGGCCATCCCGAATATGGCGACATTCATCGAGTGGCTGTACGTGTACGAGTCGTGTCGGGTGAGCCGCATCAGAGACACCATCACCTCGGGTCGCTGGATCGCGACGTCCACGGCGGCAGAGACTCCGTCCTTGACGTCCGTGATGGTCTCGGCCCGCGG
>CAZCER010000716.1:0-2678 GCA_964497385.1 uncultured Armatimonadia bacterium
GACAGCCCCGCGAAGATGTCGGGCGTCTTCCCGCTTTGTTGCACGACGACTGTGTTCGTCGCACCGCTTGGAGGGTTCACGCGGATCACAACGCCGAACGGATCGTCGCTCGCGCCGCACAACACGACCGCCGTGAGATCCGCCGGGTTCTGTTTCACGAACTGGCCGACGGTTAGGGTCCCGTCGTGCTTCATCTCGGTCGACGTACCGGCGTCCAGGAGAAGCTGATTGACGGAGCCCGCCTCAACGGCGCATTGCCCGGCCGAGCTGCGAAACCCACGGAACAGCGCCGCCAAAGCCCGATCATTCTGCTGGGACATACACAAGCACCCCCGTGATAACCGAGAGGCCGAACCGCTCGGCTCCTATCATCTTGTGCTCCGCGACCTGGTAAACACTCCCCGCGACAAGACCGGTCTGAGGCGGAGCCGAAGAGCCAATGCCGACGAACATCTCCGGCCGAAGGCCGATGCGGAGAGGGCCGGTGTAGACGATCGCATCGTGCCACTCGTTCGCGTCCAGCCACGCGAGAAGCGCCGCCTGCGCCGGACTCTCAAACCGCCGTGCTCCGAGGACGGTCTGCCAGGTGTCTCCAAACTCGATGCGCTTCGCGAGCGCGTCCACGGCGTAGAAGGTGTTCCGCCCCGCGCTCGCCTTGATGAAGTTCGTGTAGCCGGCCTTGCTCTGTTCGTGCTTCAAGTGATAGACGGTCTCGCGCTCGGTCAGCGTGTCGTAGGAGAACGTCGCCGAGACAGTCCCCGAGTAGACCTCCGGTCCAAAGTCGAAGAAGAGCCCTCCGTCGGTGTACTTGTCGAAGCCCCAACGGCACCCCATCGCCTCGCACACCGCGTCGAAGTGGTCATCCCATCGCATGCCGTCGGGCGCTTGAAACGCCGGCTCGCTCGGCACAACGCCCGCGGGGATCGTGCGAGCCGCGAGATCCGCATGCAACCAGAGTTTCGACAGGGGCAGGCCGAGCGCGAGACAAGACGACTGCGCCCACTCCAGGAACTGACGCCCTCCGGCTTGCCGCCGATCGGTGCAACGCTTGTGGGGCATACGAGCGACCGTGAAGTCTCCAAGCGCAACCGTGACCTCCGGAAGCCCTCCGCGACTCTCACCGTCGGCGACGGGCAACACGCCCCCCGCGATCACGTAAGGCGACGCCACGCGCGCTCGCGCCCAGCCGACCGCCTCCGAGTCCTCCCAGCCCATATGCACCTCGGTGACGCTGTTCTCCCGCACGACGTCGGGAAGGGCAGTCTCGCTCGGTCCGAACTTCGCTGAGCCAGACGCGCCGCGCCATTCGCGGTTGATCGTGTACTCGACGGACAGAAGCCGCTTCTGCCCTTCCGTATCCCACGCGTCTTCGGTGCGCGTCTCCCCGATCGTCGCGAAGTGCGACTGCGTGGCAAACCAGAAGACGGGCGGCTCGTGGCGCGCATTGTCTACGAGACGACGAAAGCGCACGTAGGGACGGAAACGGTTGTGTCCCTCGTCCTCCTCGTGCGTGGCGACGCCGATCGACCAACCCTTGGCTTCAGTCACACACGCGCCCCAACGCGCCTCCGTCTCCCACTCGCTGTCGTTGACCACCGGGAGGGAGATCGGGTCTCGCGGGTACGCCCACGACGACTGCCCGACAGGAAGCCCATACGCGATCGGCGTCACGTTGAGGATCTGCACCGCCCCCACGACGCCGATCTCCCACGCGCCAATGCCAACGTCGAAGCGGACATCCCAGAGGTACGCGTGCCAAACCTCCTGCATGTTCGAGGCGTCGCGGATCAGGATGTGAGTTCCCGAGACGCGTGCGGGATCGTCGAGGAACTCGAACAGGAGAGACCTCCGCTCTGGGCCGCCGCCGCCGCCGCGCTGGAGACGCGATCCGACCGAGACGATCCGCCCACACTGCTGCAAGACGCCGGGACCGACCTCCGACCGGTCGCCGAACGCGTCCTCGTCGATGTAATGCAGGAAGGGCGACGCGCCACCCTCGACGGCGTACGGCAACGACAGCGTCAACCGTCCCTTCCGCTTCCACTTCCCCCCCTCCCATCGCAGACACGGAAGAGCCACGACGAGGCCCGCCGCGACGCCTTGCTCCGGCGGAGGAGAGCACCGCACCAGATGCAAGCTGAACCGAGGCCGGATCGAGTTGTGTACGCTCGCGGGCGACAAGAGCCAGCCTGTCGCCGCGACTTGCTGAGCCGCCGCGTAGACGCCGCCGTCGTAGAACTCAACCCACTCGACGGCGCGGTCCGCCGACGCAGAGGTGTTCCGGAACCGCGTGTTCCCGCCGGTTATCAGCGTCCACGGATACCCCCCGGAGACGGTCATGTTCGCCGGCCGGATGTCGGGCGTCGGGATCATCGCCGCGACGCCCGGGAGCCAATCCGCCCCCCACGCTTGCCAGGTGTGCGGATCGGGGAACCAATCGCGCTCGTAGCCGAACACGGTCTCGACTCCGTGAAATGCGGGGTGCCCGAACACGATCCGAGAGGTGCTCTTCGTCACACCGTCACTCCCTCAACCAGCACCGCACCCGCGTTGGGGTCCGCCATGCGATAGTGTCGCATCTCGCCGTCGACCGTCACCGAGACATACACCTCTCCGTGGTCACCCCACACAACCGCCGGCCGCTGCTCCTCCGCCTCACAGACCTCAACGCGAGTCAC